>DATISD010000384.1:0-4880 GCA_035469005.1 Pyrinomonadaceae bacterium
TAGCGCGTCAAAATATTGAGGCCTTCGACGGAAACGACGCGCCCGTTGTAACCAATGCGGGTGGCTGCGGCGCTATGCTGGCTTCGTATTCGCATTTGCTGGCAGATGATGACGCCTATGCGCGAAAGGCAGAAAAATTTAGCGCGCGGGTGCGGGACATCGGCCAGCAGCTGGAGGCGAATGGGTTCCGCAATGGCTCGTATGCCGGATCGCAGCGCACCACCTACGATGTGTCCTGTCATCTGTTGCATGGACAACACGCGGCCGCCTCATCAATGAAGATGCTTTGGGCGATACCTGATTTGAACTTGGCGCCACTGAAAGACAGCGAGGTCTGTTGCGGCGGGGCTGGTGTTTACAATTTGCTGGAGCCGGACCTATCTGAGCAGGTTCTGTCTGAAAAGGTTCGAAACATCGAGCAGTCAGGCGCGACCGTGCTGGCCACCGGCAATCCCGGATGTCATATGCAGATTGCTGCGGGGGCCAAATTGGCTGGATTGAATTTGCGAGTTTGCCATCCAGTTGAACTGCTGGATGAATCCTACCGGCGAGCAGGCTACTACGACTGACTAGTGGTTGGAGTAAGTTCTTATTAGTAGTTGATAATCTGTCCCGCGATGATGGTCGCGCGAACCTTTAGGTCCGCGTCCACCGCCACCAAATCAGCGCGCTTCCCCACTGCAATCGAACCGCGATCGTCGAGCCCGAGTAGTCGAGCAGGATTTGTCGCAGCCATGCGAGCGACCTCCGTTTCCGGAACACCAAGCGACAACATCAGTCGCACCGCATTCAACATCGTGATCACCGAACCAGCGATGCTTCCACGCGCGTTTTGGGTTCGGCCGTCTTTCACCACAATTTTTTCACCCCAGATTTCATAGTCTCCGTCGCCTTTACCCGCAGCCGCAATCGCATCGCTGATCAGAGAAACTCTTTCTGAACCCTTGCTGCGGAGAATGAGTTTGATTATTGAAGGATCGAGATGGATGCCGTCGGCAATCATGTCCAGGGTAATTTCGTCGTTGAGTAAGCCCCAGCCCACCGGCCCCGGGGCGCGATGATGTAGCGGCGTCATCGCATTCATAAAGTGCGTCATGTGCCGCGCGCCCGCCTTGCCGGCCTGATCCAGCGTGGCCGAGGGTGCGCGGGTGTGACCTATGGATGTGATCCAACCACGTCGATCCAATTCCTTAACCAAATCGATCCCGCCGTCAATCTCCGGCGCCAGCGTCATCATGTAAATTGCGCCCGCGGTATTTATCACCGGCAGTTCATCAAGATCGCTCAGATTCCGGAAGGTGCGAAAATGTTCGCGATGAAGTGCGCCGCATTGTTCACTGTTGACGAATGGGCCCTCATAATGAACACCAAGAAGCTGGGAGCGCGGGCGCCTCGCCCGCAAGTCCTTTGATGACACGCCGTCCCTCTTCTCGAAAACTGTTTCGGCAGAGGGACTGCGGACGGGGCGTCCGCGCTCCCAGTTTTGCGCGGTCATGGAATCGGTGATCGCGCCTATTGCATGTTCGTATTGCTCAACTGAGGCGGGAACAAGAGTCGGCAGCCAGGAGGTTACGCCCTGGCTGGCGAGGAACTCCGCAATTTGAAGCAGGCCTCCGGTGCTTGCTTCCATCGTGTCCACGCCCACTGCGCCGTGAATGTGAATGTCACTGAATCCGGGAAACAGAGTCAGGCCGGCGAGATCGACGATCGACCCGTGCTTTTCGATTGGAATCGGTTCAGCATCGGAAATCAGCGTGATGCGATCGCCTTCAATGAGAATGCTGGTGGGCTCAGTTATGCGGTCTGATAAGACGATGCGGGCGTTGCGGAGTAGCAGTTTATCTTCCATCGGTTCAGTCGCGTAATTCCTTTTGGCGTGCTAGCTAATCATCAGCGGGGACTCCCTGCAAGTCGCCTGGCTTCTCTTAGCACGATTCGGCAAAGCATCTCATTTCGGTTGGGGCTGAGAATCGAACGCCCCGCGGCGCACACGCTCGAGATAATCACCTTGCGGGTTTAGCGCGCTCACAGCCGCAGTAAAGTCGTATGAGAAAAGTATTATGCCATCGGCGCCGATTGTCCGGGCGGCGTTAATCTTTTCGATTGCCGACTCAGCGGGAATTCGATACGCCCCGATTCCGGCCCAGACCTGCCGTCCGCTCGCATGTGCGTTCGACGTGGCGACTTCTATTTGCTTGCGAAAGATCTCCGTGTCAGGCGTGTACGCCATGGGACACACGACATCAAGGATCCCCATTTTCAACCAGCGCCGCCAGTCCTGAAAACGGCGGGTATAGGCATTCTCGTCGTTCGCAAATACGGCCGCCGAGACAACCACCTCGGGATGCCGCTTTTTGACTTCGCGGTATATTCGCTGAACCAAACTGGTAATTTGTTCGCGCTGAAAATCCCCGAATTTGTCTTTGAACATTTCCGTTGCTGCGAGCGGATCTTTCTTTTGTGCGGCCTTCAGCGAGTCTCGTTCGGCGGCACTTAACTGTGGCTTGAGCCACTGGCGAAAATTCTCAAGAGATGTACGGCTGTAATCAAAATCCGGGCTGGCGAATCGGACGTAGTCGAAGTGCATGCCATCAACCGGATAATTCTTAACGACGTCCATCCAGATTCGATAGATGTGCTCTCGCACTTTGGGATTTGCCGGGCCCGTATAGACTCCTTCGAGTTCGCTGCGATTTGCTTTGGACCATTCGACGATGCGCTCTCGGTAGCGCGGATCCTTTGTCTGCATCCGGTAAAGTTCTGTAGCGACCGGGCGCGGGACGGCCAGCCATTCAGGATGCTTGTTGAAGACGTGCTTTGGATCTTCCGGCAACGCGTCGAGGTTGGCGAGCAGACTGGTATTTAACCAGGCGTGAACCTTCAAGCCGCGTTGATGCGCCTCAGCGATAGTTACAGCCAGCGGGTCGAAGTCCTTTGGCTGATCCTTCAATTCGACCGCTCGAGGTTCCCGGTGTGATTTGTAGTAAGCATCGCCGCGACCCCGCACTTGAACAATCAGAGTATTGAATCCCGCGGTCGCCGCACTCTCGACCATCTGGTGAATCTTTTCAGGGCTGGTGAGAGTGCTGCGCACCACCCAGAGGGCGCGGATTTCGCCGGATAATGCGGTGGATTGACTGCTAGCTTTCGAAACGGCTGGAGGCGCGAATACCAGTGAGTGGAAATTTAATAGCGAGATTGTCACCAGCAAGACAGCTTCAGAGGCTTTTTTCGTCTCAGCCTTCATGTTTTGAATTCCTCTTAAGAATGAAAGTGAGGAAACGACCTTTCCGCCCCGTGCCGCCCGTCAAACCCATACTGTTCTTAGTATTGATAACGAAGTGAGAACTGGATATTTCGTGGACTATACAGCGTCGCCAGACTCGTGATCGCACCAAAGTTCAAGCTAGTGATGTTGTTGCTGGGAAAACCAAACTGCACGTGATTAAAGGCATTGAACAGATCGGCGCGGACAGTGAGTGTATGATTCTCCCAGGGCATCCGGAACGTCTTTAGGATTCCAAGATCCACGTTCTGAACTCCGTCAAGATAGAATGTATTGCGTCCCACGATGGAGCTGACTGAATCGCCGAGCACCAGCGTGCGAAATGCGGTTCGCGGAAGTGCTTGTTGTGAGGTCGCCGGATTGTTGACTTTGGCGCCCAGGACCGACGGGTCGAGCAAAATTGGCCGCGGTTCGGAAAACCCGTCGAGATTCAGATCCAGGCCCGTTGTGATCACAGTGAAGGGAGTACCGCTGATCAGCTTTACGACAGTCGAGATCTGCCAGCCACCCAGGGCTTGTCCAAGAATACCCTTTTCTTCCTTGAAGAAGGGCAGACGGTAGGTACCAAATAATGTAAATCGGTGTGGAGTTTGGAAGCGCGAAAGACCCCGGGCTAATCTCGCGTCATTACCATTTTGATTTGAATCGCCCGTGCCCACGAAGGTCGCCTCTGAGGTCGTGTCAATTGCCTTCGACCACGTATAAGCAGCCTGAAAGTTAAGGTTGTGGCTTAGACGTTTGGTCCATTCGATCTGCAGACCATGATAATAACTCCAGGAAGCATTGCTGACTGAGAGATTGGTTGTATAAAGGCCATTCGGGCGTCGTTCGTTAGTGCGTGGCACACGGAAACTGTATTCGAAAGCGCCAAGCGGAACGGCAACCGGACACTGAGTGGTCACAGCTACATTGGTCAAGCCGGTGCCGGCACACAGTACATCGGCGGCCTGACGAATCGTCTGGCCTCGCACGTCAGTGCGCCGCGGATCGCTTGCGGGCAGAGACGTGCCGTACAGAACGTTGGGTGCATTAAAAGGATGATTCGGGACCAGCACTCCGTTGGGTGAGTTGAGGGGCAGGTTGTCGAGCGAGTACTTAAGCAGCCCGATACCTCGGTTGCCGGAGTAAGTAATCCGCAAAGACGAAGTGAACGGCATTTGTCGCTCGAGACTAAGGTTCCACTGTTGGGTATAAGGCATCTCCAGACCCGGCTCGATCAGGGTAACCGTAGTTCTGGCCGTTATCGGCCCCGGTGTAAATACAAATCCATTGGTTGGATCAGTCAAATTGGTCGGCGCGAAATCTCCGGTCGCTGCACCTGACCGGTTATAGAAAAACGCGTTCGGAGGATTGAATCTTACGGTTGCGCCTGACTGCGAGAATACAGACTGGAAAATGCGGCCATGATAAATCCCGTAGCCACCACGAACCGACGATCTGCCTGATTCACCGAACACTTTCCGCAAGAATCCATTTTCAAACTCGGGCGTCCATGCAAAGCCTACGCGCGGCTCCCAATTATCTTTGTCCGCCTCAAGGCCATAGTCGATTCGATTGGCCGCCTCACTGGGGGCGCCGACGTACTCGTAGCGAA
>DATISD010000385.1:0-2665 GCA_035469005.1 Pyrinomonadaceae bacterium
ACAAGTGCTTTCGAGCCCGATGTTTCCCTGAATCGTCACCCCGCACGCTGAGCATTTCACTTTCTCACCGAACGCCATCATTCCAGGTGAACGCGGACCCTCTCGGTCACGCGCCGGTTGCTGCTGTTTCGGCCGCTGCTCGCGCGACTTATCATTTTCCATGTAACCGCGCTGGCGGTATTTGCGTTCGCTCATGGCTGTCCCGTTCAGTGAAGAGCGAGCATCATAGGCGATCTCAGGAAAGGCCACAAGCATTCGCGTCTTAAATTACCTGACTTAAGGCAGTCGAATAAGGATACCGAAGAGGTCGCCACGTGAGTTCCAAAGGGACCGTCATTAAATAGCCGCGGCCGTCAGGCCGTGGATAGTCTAGACAAAAAACTAAATCGGTGACGTGTTGGGCCAAAGGTGTTAGAATGCCCGGCATTATGCGGTTTGATATTATTCTCATAAGGCTCATTTTTACAGCTATTTTGCTGGCCGCAGGTTACGTGCTTCATCCTGTTCCCGGCCATCGTCTAATCTCCACCTCCGTTGCCGGTTTTGTCGCTCTTGCAATTATCTTTTTTGAGATGCGCATCCGGCGGTCGTCGCTGAAGACCCTGATTGGGGCGGCGGTTGGATCGATTCTGGGAATCGTCGGCGCATACTTGATTGGCTCGCTCATCAGCAGCCAGGAAGCGGTGGCGGTGCCGCCTTCGACGAAGACGTTTCTCACCCTGGCACTGACATTCTTTATGGCTTATGTTGGTTTGATGGTGGGCGCCGCCAAAGGCGACTACCTTGATCTATCTGCGCTGGGCGGAATCTTCAGCGACAAAGCCGCACGGCGTGATCTAAAGATTCTCGACACGTCGGTAATTATTGACGGACGAATCGCGGACGTAGCTGAAACGGGATTTCTGACCGGCACGCTGATTATTCCCCAATTCATCCTGCGCGAACTGCAACAGGTGGCCGATTCGCCTGATTCATCGAAGCGCCAGCGCGGCCGGCGCGGACTGGACATGCTGAACCGTTTGCAGAACAACGCCTCGCTCGACATTCAGATTGTCGAGACTGATTTTCCTTCGGTGCGCGAAGTCGATCTGAAATTGATCGAACTGGGTAAGCAGCTCGAGGCGGTAATTGTGACCAACGATTTCAATCTGAATAAAGTCGCACAGCTTCGCGGGGTGAACGTCCTCAACATCAACGAACTTGCCAACGCCTTGAAGCCCGTCGTGCTGCCGGGCGAAGCGATGCGCGTTTTCATTCTCAAGGAAGGCAAGGAATACAACCAGGGTGTGGCCTATCTCGATGACGGCACGATGGTTGTCGTGGACAACGCGCGGCGTTTGATTGGCAAGAACGCCGACATTGCGGTCACCAGCGTCCTGCAAACGACTGCGGGCAAAATGATCTTCGGCCGGATTTGCGAAGAAGCCGAAAACGGCGGTAACGGCGAGCGCACTCGCCGCCCGCTGCGTGAAGTGAAAACCGCCCCGGCGATGACCCGCATCTCTGACACCGAAGGCTAGCCGAATGAACGTCGCGATCGTTGTCGCCGGCGGCAAGGGCGTTCGGTTTGGTGGAGACCGGCCAAAACAATTCCTCGAAGTAAACGGTTCCCCAATAATTATTCATACGCTCAGGCAATTCGAGCGTTGCCGAGAGATCGGAAGCGTTGTCGTCGTTCTACCCGCCGAAGAAACGGCGGGCTTTCAGTCTCTGATAGAAAAGTTCGCTCTGCAGAAGGTCTCGCGAATCGTCGCCGGCGGCGCCACGCGCGCACAATCAGTGAAGCAGGGACTGGCGGCGATTGATAACGCAGATGTCGTAGCCGTACATGATGGCGTGCGGCCTTTGGTTGCGCCTGACGAGATTGATGATGTGGTGAGGGCCGCGCGGGAAGTTGGTTCCGCGATTTTGGTGACCGCTGTTGCGGACACGATAAAAGACGTGAGGAGCAATCGCGTTATTAATACGTTGCCACGCGTCAACTTGCGCCGGGCGTTGACGCCACAGTGCTTTCGACTGGATATCCTGAGGCGAGCCTATGAACAACTTGAACAGCTGGAAGCCGCGGCCATCGAAGTAGCCGATGACAGTTTTCTGGTGGAGCGATTGGGCGTCGAGGTCGCGACGATCGAAGGCAGCGCGAGGAATATTAAGATTACGAAAGAAGAGGATCTGACAATTGCGGATGCACTTTTAAGGACATTTTAATTGATCTTTGTACTTTGTGCTTTGTACTTTGTTGTGGAACCAAGGATGCACCGGCGGTTACAAAGTACAAAGCACAAAGTACAAAGCACTAAGTACAAATATCTATGTTTCGCATCGGCATCGGAAACGACACCCATCGACTCGTTACGGGGCGGCCGCTGATTCTGGGCGGCGTCCGCATTGACTTTGACCGGGGCAGCCAGGGCCACTCTGACGGCGACGCTTTGACGCATGCCTTGACGGACGCAATCCTCGGCGCCTTGTGCGAAGGAGATATCGGAACTCATTTTCCGGATAGCGATCTGCAGTGGAAAGACGCCAATAGCATAGAGCTGTTAGCCCGCGTCGTCTGGTTGGCCAAAGAGCGTGGCTTCGAAGTGGTTAACGCTGATGCAACCGTGACGATTGAAAAACCAAAACTTCGCGAGCATCTGACATCAATGCGTGAGAACCTGGC
>DATISD010000386.1:0-5609 GCA_035469005.1 Pyrinomonadaceae bacterium
GCGCTAGAACTCACCACAAATGCACGGAGAACAACTCAAATCGGCGCATCACTCGCACGCGACAATGCAAATTTTGATTTGGCCGTCCTCGCTGCATGAGATAAAGACTCTCGGAGAGTCTGAGAGTGCCACGCTTCCGTACAATCCTGCGTTCATTCACCCAGTTACTTGCGAGAATTCACCGAAAGCGCCGAAATAAGCCAAGCGAAAAAGGCCTCCCCTTGTGAGGCATGGACCTTGCGAACGATCTTCAGCAGTTATTCAATTTCCATTGTTGGTAAGGGAGGACGCAACAATGTTGTGGGCAATCTTCGTGATTCTATTGGTACTTTGGTTGGTTGGGCTGGTATCAAGTTACACAATGGGTGGATTCATCCATTTGTTGCTGGTGCTCGCCGTGATCGTCCTGATACTTAACCTAGTCACCGGACGCAGAACGGTGTAACGGCGAAACGTCGATGCGGTGAGGTCAGCACCGGGAGCAATAGCGACTTCGGTTTGGTTTATTGTTTCATTGATCCAATGATCCAATGATTCAATGAGTCAATGATTCAACGATACAATGGCTCTGCCACTCAGCGCAGACCTTCCCGCATTACGTCACCGGTATCCCGTGACCTCCGTCATATCGGCCCTTCGGGCCTCATTATTTTCCACGGATTCGAACCCCCGACCTGACGGTCGGGGCTATTACATTGCGGTCCTTCGGGCCTGTGTAATCGTTCGATGATGGTGCAAACACTTACCCGGTCGCTATCGCTCCCGGTACTGAATTCGGTGCTCAAGCGTGACTGACACCGCCTGAAGGCGGGCCTGCGATCCAAGCGCCGCCGCAAACTCTCTGGGTCGCAATTCCGCGCACTTCATTGCATTTTGCTTGCCCCTAATCAGCAATTCCCCTTCTCAACCACCTTCTCAAGAATTACTCAAGTCTGGCTCAAGCCTCCTTTTCTAAGCTGAGCACGCTTTCAAATTTCTAAACGGCGGGCAGTGCCCGCCTCTAAACGGAAACACCCGAGGAGGTCCGACATGTTTCGTTTTCTTAAATATTTCGCCGCTGCCGGGATGATGGTGGCTTTACTTGCCCTGCCTTTTATCGTCTCGACGGCGACGAGTAGCGACAACGTAGTGCCGGTGATCGTTGAATTGCGCGACGAGCCGGGCGCCCTCTACAAAGCCCGGACGGAAAAGGCGGGCGGCACGGTCTCGCAGGATCAATTGATGGCCTATCGCAATCAGTTGAGCGCGAAACAAGATGACTTCCTCAAGGCTCTCGCCAGCCAGGGCGTGACGGCCGCGGTGGTTACGCGCAACGTCATGAACTATGACGGTAACCTCGCCGCCACAGTGCCGCTGCGTTACACGCTGGTCTTTGACGGCCTGGCTCTGAACGTTCCCGAATCTTCGATTGCCGCGATTCGCAGCATGCCGCAAGTGAAAAGCGTTCACTCGGACGAAAGACTCACCACAAACCTGAACCACAGCGTGCCGTACATTCGCGCGCCGCAGGTTTACGGAAAGTACCCCGAGGTGACTCCGTTCGACAGTTTCAACGAAGGTTACGAAGGCCAGGGCATGTACGTTTCGATCATCGATACCGGCATTGACTGGACGCATCCGATGTTCGGTGGCGACCCGACTCCGCCGCGACTCGCGGTGCTGCCGGCCGGCGCGACCCAGAGCAAGACAAATCAGAAGGTCGTCTACTACCTCCCCCTAACCGACGTTGCCGTCGAAGATGGGTTCGGTCATGGAACCCACGTCGCCTCGACGGTCGCCGGTTACCTCGCGCAAACGATGGATGGAACTCGGCTTCATGGCGTAGCGCCGCAGGCCAGGCTCATGTCTTACAAAGTCTGTAGCGATATTGAATCAACTGTCAGCCAGGTGCAGCCGATCGGCGGTTGCGATTCTTCAAACATCATCATGGCTCTGGAAGATTCGGTTTCGCCGTTCACCTTGAACAATGCGCAACTGCCAAAGCCCGTTGCGCAAGTCATCAACATGAGCCTCGGGGGCGGCGGCGGTCCGGATAATCCAACGGCAATAGCTGCCAGCAACGCCGCACTGGCGGGCGCGGTCGTAGTCGCCGCCTCCGGGAACTCGGGCCCGGGCGAAGGCACTACCGGATCACCCGCCGCAGGCATCCACGTGATTTCCGTCGGCGCTACCACGCATCCCGGCAGCGCGGGCTCGGTTTGGTCCGGCGACTTGTTGCAAGCCAATACGATTCCACAAGCGACCGTCGGCGCCATCAGTCCGGCAAGCAGCTTTCCAACTGCATCAGGTTTCTCACGCGTGAAGCTTTTCGCGATGTCCGGCAGCACGGGATTGCCGGCGGGCGCACTGGCCCAGCACTACGTTTTCGTGAGCGCCACCTTGCCGACCTGGCCCGCGAGCGTGTCCGGCCGTATTGCGCTGGTCAAAGCCGTGGATGTGGCCGCGACTAACTTTGACATCGTCGCCCAGGCCGCGAACGCCGGCGCTGTGGGCATCATCGTGATCGACGACCGAGGCGCGGTTAACGGCATCAAGACCACAATTCCGGCGGCGACGATTTCGCCTGAGGATGGTGAGGTTTTGATCGATGCGATTTCATCGAACGATGACAACACCGTCGATCCGCCCAATGGCGCCATCTCCGAATTACCTGTTCGCATGAACCCAACGTTCAGCGACGTGTTCATGGGTGATATGGCGACTTTCAGCTCGCGCGGTCCGGTGAAAGGTCTGGGCCAGGTGAAGCCGGACGTCTCGGCGCCTGGCGTGCAAGTGTTCGCCGCCGTTCCGCCTGCATCACTACTCGGCGGCTTGGCCGCCACGACGGGTGAGCCTAATTACTATCGGCTTGACGGCACGTCGATGGCTTCGCCGCATACTGCGGGCGCAGTCACTTTGATCAAGCAAGCGCATTTGGATTGGTCTCCTGATGTACTGCGCACCGTACTCATCAACACCGCAACGAACATGCGCAGTCAATCCGGCACGCCAAAAACTGATGGCCCGGATGCTGATTCGATCATCGCGCAGGGCGGCGGACTGATTGATGTATTCCACGCCGTCAATGCCAAAGCGTTGATGGGAGTTGAGGGCGACGGCATCGACAAGCCGAGCATCCTCGGCAGCTATTCGTACGGCGAAGTGCCGGTCGTCAACAATCGTATCACCTCGACGACTCCAGTTACGGTGACACTCCGCGACATGTCCGGTGAAGGTGGAACTTATAACCTTAACGTGGCCAACAACCGCGATTTGCAGTTAACCGGGATCAGCGTCTCGACTTCACAGTCAAGCGTCAGCGTACCGGCAAACGGCTCGACCACCTTCACCGTCAACGCCACGTTCAATGGCGATCAGATTCGCGACGTGATGGCCGCGAAGACCGTCGGCACTTCCGTGATCTTTGAAAAGATCCAGATGCAGTGGTTCGTCACCGCCGTCCGCAGCGACGGCAAGGAGTCTCTGCGCATGCCGTTCTTCTTCAGACCCGGGGCCAGCCTTCCGGCCCAACCCGCGGTCCAGACGTTGACCCAAACTGCCACGGTGCCCGCCGGCGACTACGGCCTGCGTCTGGCGCCAGGCACTACTTCCGTCGACGTGCCGTTCGAGGTCAGTGCCTCGAGCTATCAAATCGATGCATCCGCTGAATGGTTCGAGCGGCCGACCGGCAGCCAGGAAGACATTGATTATGAACTGCTCGATCCGGATGGAAATGTAATTGCCAGCTCGGGCGGTCCGGCCGGCGCGACTGAGTCGGTCAGCGTGCGCGTGTCGCGAGGTGGCACCTACACGCATCGCCTGATCGGGTTCCTCAACGTGGCGACTGACGTCACGATCACAACCAGACTCTCGAAGGGTCCCGAGGCGCCGGCGGCGCAAACGTTTGCCGGCGACTTTACCGACGCACAAAATCGTCAGGTTGATTTTGACGGCAACGTCACCCTTAAGTGGACATCAGCGGGCGGCGAACAGGGATTCGAGATCGAACAATCGAGCGCGTCGAATCCCGATTGGCAAATCCTTGCCGACGTAGCGGCGAACACAATCAGCTACAGTTTTACCAATCTCGCCAACGACACTTACTCGTTCCGCATCCGCGGAATTCACGCCGGACAGATCGGCAAATACGTGACGAATGCCGGGAACGTCGTCAGCGTAGTCGTAGATCATCGAGCGAAAGTTTGTATTACGAACCAGGTGGGTCGCGCGATTTCGAACGTCTCGTTAAGTGGCGGAGTCTTCCAGCTCGATCTGACGATGACCAACAACGCGACGCAGACCTATCTGCCGCTGGTCGATCTAAATATGGTCAAGATCAGTTCGGGATCCGGAACCGTTAAGGTTATCAATGCCGACAACGGGCAAACCGGCCTCAGTAAGAAGACGGCCGCGTTGTTTGGTTACTCTCAGCAACTCGGTGATGACCAGCAATTCTCACCCGGCGAGATCACCGGTGCGCGCACGCTGCGTTTCCAGGACAATGCCTCTGAGCTCTTCACCTTCGATGCGGTGGTAACTGGTTACCTGTCAACGGGCGGCGAGTCATCCAGCTCCAGCTCCAGCACCAGCTCGTCAGGTTCATCCGGTACTACTTCATCGACATCGCTGAGTAGTGCCAGCGACTTGTTGACGGACTTTACGGCCGTGCTGCGGTTCACGGCGAATCCGCTAACCAAGACAGTAACGGTACAACTCGTCAGCTTGAATTGACGGCGCTCTGTACTCCGAGAAGGCCAGTCAGAGTTCTGACTGGCCATTATCGGCACTTGTAAAACGGCAGTCGTTAGTAAAGCGCGAGCAGGCTCGCATCAGGAAAAAGGAGCTCGGAAAATGTTCACGAAACTGGCAGATGCAAAGACGATTTCGACAATCAAAAGATTGAGATACGTTCTGTCCGCAGTGTTCTCCGTCGCGGCCATTGCGATCCTTATCGTAAAGATTCCGATCTCGCGCGGCGCGACTCCAGCATCCGGTTCAGTTTCCGAGTCGAACACAAAGGTAACCTGGACCGGCCAGATCAAACCGGCTTCCGGATCTTCAGACTGCGGCGGCCCGAACAACTCGGGCTGCGATAACTTTGGGGTGAACTTTCAGGCTCCCGCATCGGGCTTTGGGCCTTATTTACTTGAGATCAAATTACAGCCGCAAGGCGATTGGGACATGCAGGTCTATGGTCCCAACGGCAACCTCGTCGATGGATCGGGAAACAGTCCCGGCGTCGTCGAACTGGTGACGCTGATCAATCCGCCTTCGGGAACCTACACGGTCGCGGCCGCGCCGTTTGCTCCGTTGGTGGGGACGGACGCCAACAGTTACTCGGCCAGCGCTGAACTCAAACACTACTTCTCAAACCCGGCCGCCCAGGGATCCGACACTAATATCAGCTATCACAATTTTGCGGCGCCCGGCAGTCTGGGCAACAGTTCGGGTGAGCCCACGATCGGTGTCAACTGGAAAACCGGTCGCGCGATGATGATCGCCGGGACCCAAACGCTGCGCGTGACTTTCGATGATGCGACGGTTCCGGCCCGAGCGGCCTGGGAAGACAAGAGCTATCTGTGGACCGGCATTATCACGATGGATCCGATTCTCTTCACCGATCGATCGAC
>DATISD010000387.1:0-6398 GCA_035469005.1 Pyrinomonadaceae bacterium
CGCAGGCGCTCGAGATCCGAAGATTTTCCAATGCGCTTCGTTCATCCTTGATCGCGTTGTGATGTCCAAGGTCAGCGACGACGGCGCAGTATTCTTCACCCAGTGATCGAATATTCTGGCCCTGCCAGCGAACTTCGCCTGCAGCGGGCGTCGCCAGTCCGCACAGTATCCGCAGGAGACTGGTCTTGCCGCTGCCGTTTGGGCCGCGCAGTTCCACCAGTTCGCCCTCCACCGTTGAGAAGTTCAAGTCTTTGAAGAGCCGGCGCGTGCCGCGCACGCAAGTAAGATTTTTGACTTCCAGCATTCACGCCTTTCGACTTCTTGATTCGCCTCGCGCTCAGCGAGAACGGATCGGTAGATCGAAAGTGTGGATAATAGCCGACATCTGCCGAACTTGTCATGACAGCAATATTCAGGTAGTAATCAGCTGGTGGAAAACCGAAACTGGTTAGGCTCTTGGTCGTGGTTCCGTCTGACCGTTGGCCTTTAACCACATTTGCCATCCGCCCTGCAGTACGTGAACCCGCTTGAACCAGGCATCGATTAGTATCTGGGCGGCACGGATGCTGGCTTCGTCGTGGGGACAGGCACAATAAGTTACTACGTCACGATCGCGCGGTGTGTCCTTCAAGGGCGGCATCGAAAGCCGGTATGAAAGCCTCCGCAGTTTCACGTATATTGAGCCTTTGATCTTGTTGCTGTTGAGATAACTTTGCGTGTCGCGCACGTCGACTATGGTCACTGGCTCGTTCCGAGCTAACTTCGCTTTTAGCTGGTCGGCAGACATAAAATCGGGCGCAGCCGCTTTTTGCGTGACTACGATTGCCGACGGCGTCCGATGCACACCTCGATAGAGCGGCGCAGCTGCGCTAACAGAGCTGAGAAGCATCACAGCAAGGCATCGCTGACAGTTCATTTTTCTGCTCTCCTACAGCAATTCAGAGTCGGTCGCCTCTTTCATTTTTCGGCGGCGACCAAATTCGGATGTAACAAATCAAATTTCTTCCTGGCAGTCATGCCTGGATGGGTTAAACGAATTTCGGGCTCACCCGCGAAGATCTTCGGGTCATACCAGGAGTACTGGGCGCCGTTGAAGTACAGATAACCGGATCTTCCACCGAGGTTTTCTCCGATCAAGTCGCCCATGAGCCGAGGCAGCTTTTTCCCCTGATTGGCGCCGGCAAAATCGCTTTTCGGAAAGGCCCTTACATCCAGCCCCACCGCATTCTTCAGCAAGTAAGTTTGGGTTGCTTGAACATCGTGCCATCCGTTTGGACCGTAGCCATGGATTATGGCCAGCAAAAGTTCGTTTGCCACAATTCGCAGTGGCGCCGGACGATTCGGATTAGCAAAAGGGTCTTTGAGTATCCACGGAGCAAACTCCTGATTCATCTCAGCGAGTTTCCCGTTCGCGGGCTGTAGAATCACTGCGATGTCCTGGGAAGCGTCGCCGTTGAAATCTCCAGCGAGGAAATTCGGCTCGTGTTTCGAATCGAGCGCGGCCGCATTCTTAAAGACGCGTGTTACCGCTTCGTTGACCTCAGCGACAGTGGGTGCAGGCGGTTGCACCACCTTTGCAGTGGGTTGGTCAGCCGGCAAAGGTTTAGCCGTTGCGGCCGTTGAGACTTCATGCCTGGCGCAGCCGCACATCAGGCATGACAGCGCCAGCACAGTGGTTAGACTTATGCTGAAGTAATCAAAAATAAAGTTCGCGATTCTGAGATGTGGACGTTGTTGTAGGTGGACCATGGTAACCTCCCGCGAAAAAGCAGTCGCTCCAAAGAGGTAAGGGAAGCTCGCCGAACTCGAGGTTCGGCGAGCTTCAGACCGTCCGGTGTGATGAGCCACCGGCGTCATAGTGATAAGACAAAGAAGAGCAGGTCAGACCTTTGCTGTGCCGTCAAAGCATTAAAGGCATTTCGCGCAGCAGTTGCCTGGCCCGCATGTCGTTGAATGGTTTCAGAGACATTGACCGACAGACCGTCATGCATGAAGCGATTCCGAGCCCGAATGCCCCATAGCGGTGGGGTCTTTATCTGGTTTGCGGTTGATTGGCCAGCGTTCTGGACAATGCCATCCCCAGTACCCACGTTATGGAGCGCGAAGTCGCTGAAAGGATGAATTATCTTGTTGCCCAAAGCTGCCGGTACTGTGAATGCTCCGCCGTTGATCAAGGTTCCGGCTGTAGCGGTAGTGAAGGTGCGGGTGTGACAGACGTTGCACCCGACCTGATTGAATAACGGATCGCCACGTGTGGCGGCAGCCGAAATGGGATTTTGCCGGCCGGGAGCGCGGGTTGCAGCCATGAAGTCTGCAAAAGCCAAAACGTCTCCGCCATCGTCTTCCGGATCCACAACCGGATCAAAGGGTGGTCCCGTTACCTGGATGACACCTTCAGCGGTGCTCGCCGGATTTTCGTTCGTCCCGGCATCAGGAGCAGAAGAGCTCCTTCCGCCAAAGCCATCGAACTTATTGGTAATGCCCATTTCGTTGAGATAGGCATCGCCGGAAAAAGATAGAAGGCTCGCGTGCTGGCCCTTCCAGCCGAAGCGGCCGATGCGCAGCGCGTTGTTCGCCTCGACAACTGGAACCGCCGTTAGGGTGCCGCGCTGACCGAAAGGCTCTGCGGCGACATTGTTCTGCAGATCAGTGTTTGAGATGCATTCGATAAATCCATCGCCGAGGGCTTGCAGCACCACGCGAAAACTTCTGACGTTTTCAGCCGTGGTTATGTGTTCGACGACGTCGGAATCTGTGCCGCGGGTGTGAATCAATTGACCTCCGGGGTTGTCAACAAAATTCCCGTTGGTAATGTGCCCGGCCCGGAACTCCATCTGCTGGCCGAATGCGCCCGTGTCGACTGCCTGGTGACAAGTAACGCATCCCACGTCGTTGTAAGTTGGCCCGAGTCCGTCAGCGACGGTCTCTTCTTCCTCGAAGATAAACTTGTTGTCTTCGAATCTTCCGTTGCCTCGGGCGGTGGGCGGAACGGCGTCCGCGACGCATTCATTGATCGGCGTTCCCCGGGCGCCAAAGTTGTTAAATAGATCGTCGGTCTTTGCATCCATGTCAGTTGTGAGCGCCTCAGTCGGAGCTAAAAGCGCCACGGCTGTGCTTCCCGTTTCGCCATCCACATCAAGGTCAGTTGTTCTGTTTTGACCGGTGGTGGGAGGGGAGAGCCACAACGACAAAGCCAACGCCGCAAACAGAGTCAAGGCTAAAACTTTGAAGAGTTTTGACATATCGCACTTAACCTCCTCAAGAGCAGTGATCGGTTGTTTGGGACAGATAGGTACCTATTCGCCGAAAGGCAAATCGCCCTAAATGCTTTAAATTGGACCGCTTGATACCTGCTTGTTCGTAGGCTGGCTAATTGAGGTTTTATCTGCCTTGCTACCGCAGCCAGAAATTTGCGGTGGAGAAACTCAAAGGGGGAAGTCTGTCCTTTCAAAAAAACAAAGCAGCTGGTTGCAAGTAGGCGTAACTCTAATGCAAGCCCTTTCTTATGTCAATGCAAAAATCCGTACGTTTATTGCGAGTTCCTTGCTAAATCTCGACGAAAGAGTTGTGGCCTGGTTATGGATCCTGGGCATTAGCGGGCTGGCTGAAACAGGCCCAACTAGTCTCAAACTTGCTGAGTGCATCCTTTTCAGTTAAAACCAAATCCGGGTGCAAGCGACAAATTTAATGTTCAGGCAGCGTTGACTACCAGCACGTTAACCCAATGACTTCATCTGAGCGTGATGCGCGCGTGATGCAACTTTACGAGCGGCTCATAGAGATAGAGCAACGCTTGATTCCCACCGGACTGCACGCGTTTGGGCGCGCGGCGGAGCTAAAAGAGAAGGCCGATTTGCTGCGCATGGTGGCGTCGTTTGATCGCCCGGAGTATGGCGCAGGCGCATTGCCACGTCTGATCGCGGAGGGTCTCAGGATCACGGGTTACGAGCAACTGCTTCAAGAAGCCGGAACGAGCGAAACGAAACAACTGATAGATGACATCGTTACGGAATCGGTAAGTCGTTTTTGTGAAGCGGGCTGCGATGTCGCAGTGGACTATTTAATTTCGCGAGCGAACGTTGCTCGCGAAGAGGCGCTTGCGACTTTCCGGTTGCTCACAAACATTTCCGATCAGCTTGATTCGAATCACGAAATGGAATCGCTGCTGCGCTCTCTGCGCGGCGAGTACATTCAACCTGGCCCAGGCGCAGATATAATTCAGAACCCTTCGGTACTTCCGACGGGGCGAAACACGCACGCAGTCAATCCTTATTCAGTTCCTTCCCGGTCGGCCTTCGCCCGTGCGAAACAGACTACTGAGGCGCTGCTGCGCCGCCACCTGGACGAGCATGGCCGCTACCCGCGAGCGATGGCCCTGGTGCTTTGGGGATTGGACAACATCAAAACTCAGGGCGAAGGCGTCGCGCAGGCACTCTGGCTTCTGGGCGTGCGGCCCACTCGCGATGCGCTGAATCGCGCGACAGAAATCGAAATCATTCCCCTGGCAGAGCTTAATCGCCCGCGTATGGATGTCGTCATGACTGTCTCGGGCATCTTTCGCGATCTGTTTGCCCCCTCGATGGCTTTGCTCGATAAGGCTGTGCGGCGCGTAGCGGCGTTGGATGAACCGCTGGAAATGAATTACGTGCGGAGGAATACTTCAGAAAAAACCAGGAATGGTGGCAGCTTCGACGATGCCATCACGCGAGTGTTTTCCAATGCGCCGGGGAACTACGGCACGAACGTGAACTTTATGGTGATGCAGTCTGAATGGCAGGACGCGGCGTCGTTGGGGGATCTTTTTGTAACGCGAAAATCATTCGCGTACACGCGCGATTCCGAAGGTAGAATCATCGACGGTCGCGAGGCTAAAGATCTAATGGACGACGCGTTGTCGCGGGTCGAGGCGACTTACCAGAACATCGATTCATTTGAAGTCGGCATTACGGACGTCGATCACTACTTCGAATACCTCGGCGGCATTTCCAAAGCTGTTGAGGTGCGATCGCAAGCTCGTCCCGCGATCTATTTGTCCGATTCGTTGTCGCCCCAAACCAGGATTCGATCCCTCGAAGAGACCGTAAGGCTTGAGACGCGCACGAAGACTCTCAATCCAAAATGGTATGAGGGAATGCTGAAACACGGTTTTCGCGGCGTGGCTGAGATCGAGAATCACGTCGCCAACACGTTCGGCTGGAGCGCGACTACCGATGCCGTCGATCCCTGGATCTACACAGAAATCTCGAACACGTTCTTACTGGACGAAGCGATGCTCGAGCGTTTGGTAGAGCTAAATCCGCATTCAGTGCAATCGCTCGCGAAGCGTCTGCTTGAAGCGCATGAGCGCGGATACTGGAATCCGGACGAGCATATTCTCGAGAGACTTCGCGAAGTCCTTGCGGAGCTGGAAGAGGAGCGAGCGCGCATTGGCGTTTAGCGCCGGGGCTGCTCTGCATGACAGTAGTTCAGCCGCGAAGCGGCGGAAGATCTGATAGGGGTATGGCCGGGCTGCTGTCCGGCTGGACTGCGCGGTTCGCTCCTGAACAGATGACTGAGGCGAGAATACTTTTTTGAACGTCACCTTTCTCTATGTTGGATCAAGCCTGCTCGCGCCGCTACGTAATGCGGAGCGGGAAATCAATCGCGATTATCGATTGGATTTGCGTTTGTCGGCACACAACTTTGGTGCGACGTTTAGCGATGACCAGTGGCGCACAATTGAAAGTGATTTGGCCGACGCAGATGTCGTTTTCGTAATCCACGTGATGGACGGCGAGAACGCTTCCCACCTTCTGCGGTTGCTCGATCGACGGCCCAACCAGACGATTGTCATTAATTGCATGCCTGAGTTGATGAAGCGGACGCGCATCGGCAAGCTGGACCTGGCAAAGCTCCCCGGAGTTTCACGCAAAGGCGGGAAGAAGCAGGGAGCAGAGCGCCAGGGGCAAGGAGCAACGGGCGTAGAGGCGGAAGAGGGCCTCAACGACGGCGGCTTGCTGAAATCAATCACCTCGTGGATTGGGAGACAAGCGAAAGGAAACGGAAAGAATGGAGCTCGGACGCATGGTCGCGCTGAATATTTGAAATGGGCTGAGCGTCTGCCGAGTCTGTTGCGATTTGTTCCCAACGCCGGCAGGTTGCGCGATGCGAAGAACTACCTGCTACTGGTAAGTTATTTCTTCCAGCCAACTCCCAACAATATTCGCTCGATGGTGCTGCTGGCGCTGAAGGAGTATTCACGCGACGATCGTTTGCGCACGATTGAGATACCCCCGCCGGAAACTTTGCCTTCGGTAGCCATCTATCATCCTGACGCGCCGGCGTTGTTTGAATCGTTTGAAGCATACGAGACTTGGTATCAAGAACGAAGGTCAAAGTCCAAAGTCCAAAGTCCAAAG
>DATISD010000388.1:0-3980 GCA_035469005.1 Pyrinomonadaceae bacterium
TCGCCGATCTCGCCATCACCACCGGCGTGCATACGTCGGAAGATGTTTTGAAGGGCTTAATGGCCGGCGCGAAAGTCACCATGATGGCTTCTGAGTTATTGCAAAACGGTGTGCGTCGCATCAAGGAAGTCCTGAAAGAGATTGAAATCTGGATGGACGAGCGCGAGTACGCGTCGGTTGCGCAAATGATTGGCAGCATGAGCCAGCAACATTGCGCTGAGCCGGCGGCTTTCGAGCGCGCGAATTACATGAAGACGCTCGATTCTTATCGGCCGATTAATTGAATGTTGGCACGCGCGTGATTCGCCTCGAAAGTTCCTTCACCTTTTCTCATTCACACCCGGCTTCCTTCAGCCGCGTGATCGAAGAATGTCAGAAGAAGGGGAAACCATTTAAACGGTAATCATATAGTTGACCCACCTGCGACCGCGGAAACGGAAAGAGCACGCGGAGCGCGCGACGGCATAAAGCCCGGGGCGTAAGCCCCGGGATCAGAGGCAAAGGATTGGCCCAGCCCGCGGAGCGGGCGACAGAGGCCAATTGCCAATTTCAAGTAGGCTTTTCGATCGGTGAGTGACAAATCACAAATGATTCGGCTTTCGCCCTCTCCGCGTGCTCGACCTATTATTGGGTCTCGATCCTGGGGCTTGCGCCCCAGGCTTTACGCTAACGCCCGCTTCGCGGGCTAGTGAGCCAAGTATGTTATGGCGGTTTAGACGGTTTCCAGATGTTAGCTTGGCAATTACCTCGTTGAAGCCAGGTATGAATCAGAGATGAACTTGTTCGAACGTTTTGAGGGCCGTCAGGCCCGACATCTCTGTAGTAACCAACAGAGAAGAATATCTGAAGGCCCGTAGGGCCGACATCTATTTGGATTCATTCGATCTATGTTGACTACGGTCGGATATGTCGGCCCTACGGGCCTTCATGGTTAAGCGTTAGCCAATTTCTACAAATATGCCGGGCCTAACGGCCCTTCGGCGATTCCCTGGATGTGGTCGCCTCGGCTGATCATCCTTTTATCAATTAGACCCCGAACCAATGCCTCTGGCGCGCTGTTACAGAGCCAAACACCCGCGCCAGATCTCATTTCGAGCGGCCCCGCTCGATCTTGTAAAGATACCAAAGCAAGCCCGCATTCAAACCCAAACATGCCAGGCTGGCCAGCGCCGCGGGCAGGATTACCGATTGGTCGCCGCCGAGATATGCATTCATTGTGGCCATCAATAGCCACAGTTGCAGCATCACGATAATCAAGACGATACAGAGAATCCCATAGACGATCGTCATTCGTTGTTCATGCGTGAACTGCCTTTTCATACAGTCTGCTCCTCGACGCCGCTCGCGTAGATCGCCCCACCTTTGATCTCCAGATTGATTTTCGGCAAACGGCGTCGTGGTGGTCCTGCAATGGGTTCTCCGGTAATGAGATCGAAAAACCCCTCGTGACAGGGGCAACGAAAACAATTTCGTTCAGGCTGAGGGACGACGGCGCAGGACAAGTGGGTGCACTTCTGGCTGAAAGCCACAAATGTCTGTTCGCCGGTCCGGACCAAAACACACGAGTCATGCTCGGCGGGATAGGCGAAAGCTTTGGCGCCGCCGACCGGTAGTTGGTCGATGGTTGCAATTTGCAGCACAGGCGCTTCGCCTCTTCGCCGGCGCAGAAAATTCACCCCCAGAATCCAGAGCTGACCCACGGTGAAAGCGAGGCTGGTCAGGACCATAAATTTGGTAAAGTCTCGGCGCGAAACGTAATGATCCTGCGGCCAGTCAATTGGAAAGTCCTGGCGCCAGCTTGGCTGGTCTTCCAGCGCGCCGCTGTTGGGCAGGGAAACTCTCTCCTGGTTAATCGGCATTCTCTTCCTCTTGATACATTCCGTCCATCAGCACGTTCAGCGAAATCTGTTTGCCGGTTGAGCGTTCATTCATCGCCGCCGTCACATCGATGTATTCCGATCGGCCATTCCGAGGGGTCATCATGTTGACCCTGGTAGTGATCGTCTGGGCTCCAAACTGAAAACGATTCGTCGGTGTCGAGCGCGGACGCAATGTCTCGATCTGTTCGCGCGTGCCAAAGAACAGCGCCTGGCTGGGACAGACCGTCGCGCACATCGGCTTGAGGCCCTCTGAAGTGCGGTCATAACACATGTCGCACTTCATCATCAGTTTGAATTCAGTCTTCATCTTGGGCACGCCGAAGGGGCACGCCAGGACGCAGTTATTGCAGGCAATGCAGCGAGGCTTACGCGCAGTTTGCACCACGCCGTCCGCTGTCTTTTTGATCGCATCGGCCGGACAAACCTCGGCGCAAGTGGGTGAATCGCAGTGCATGCAAACGAAGGGAACCGTCTGCACTGAATGTGCGCGATCGACGTAGTCGAGATGAATCATTGAGAACCCTCGATGCGTGTCGCACTCGCTGCACGCTTGCACGCATGCCTGGCATCCAATGCAGCGATTGGGATCCATGAAGAACTCGTTTTGCTCAGGAACCGGCATAACTAATCAAGTAGTGGACTGGAGCGCGAGCGGCCTCGCTTGCAGAGGCGTAAGGTACGCACTCCTCCGGAGTGCTCTCCCATGAGCACGCCAGAGGCGTGCGTACCGGTCGCGCTCAAGTCTGAAACGCGTCACCCATCATTCATCCTTCCTCACCCGTACCGCGCACACCTTGTACTCGGGAATCTTCGAGATCGGATCCTGCGCCGAAATTGTTAACTGGTTCACGCTCTGCCGCCCCGCCCAGTGATAAGGAATAAAAATCGTGTCGGGTCGAATCGTGGTTACCACCATCGCCCGCAGCGTCACCTCGCCGCGTCTGGTTTCCGCAGTAGCCAGCTCACCGTCGCTAATGCCGAGTTTTTCCGCGAGTCGCGGATGCATTTCGATTCGTGGCTCGGGATATTGATCCACCAGGGGACCGATGCGCCGCGTTTGCGTCCCCGAAAGGAACTGGCTGACCACTCGTCCCGTCGTCAGCATCAGCGGATACTCTTCATCCACGTCTTCGGCCGGCGGCGTGTAAGGCGCGACATTGAAGCGCGCTTTACCGTCGGGAAAATAGAACGGCCCCGCGCCTTTGGCGATCGGGTTCCAGGATCCGGATTCGAAAAGTCTTGGCGTGCCTGGGTCGTCTTCGCTGGTGCAGGGCCAGAAGACGCCGCCCTGTTTCTCGATCTTTTCGTAAGTGATGCCCGAGTAATCCGCGATACCGCCTTTCGAAGCAATCTTTAGTTCATTAAATATTTCGCGCGGACTGCTGAACGTGAAGCCGTGCTCGCGTCCCAGAGTTTTGGCGATGTCCTGAATGATGCGCCAATCCTGCCGGGCATCACCCGGCGGATCTACCGCCTGGTTAATCTTGATGACGCGTCCTTCGATCTGAGTGACGACACCTTCATCCTCTTCATGCAGCGAGCCCGGCAGGACGACATCGGCGTGCTGAGCTGTCTCGTTGAGAAAGAAATCGATCGCGACATAGAAATCGAGCTTTTCCAGACAACGCGTGATGAATTTGTTGTCCGGCAAAGAGACCTTTGGATTAAAGCAGATGCTCAGCAGGCCGCGAATCTCGCCACGATCGATGCGGCGAAACATTTCGTAAACGTCAACGCCGGCGCCGGGAATGTCGTCGGTGCTGACGCCCCAGACTTTGGCAATGTACTCGCGATGCTCGGGATTGCTGATGTCGCGCATGCCGGGAAGCTGATCGCATTTCTGACCGTGCTCGCGTCCACCCTGGCCATTTGCCTGGCCCGTGATGGTGGCATAGCCGCAGCCTTCGCGACCGATGCGTCCGGAAGCCAGCACAATATTGATCGCGCCGAGCACATTCTGCACGCCGTGACTGTGGTGTTCGATCCCGCGCGCGTGCATCAGGAAGCTGGATTTCGCCTGTCCCCACCAGTCGGCCGCCTGTCGAATTGCCCGCTCAGAGATGCCCGTGACTTCCGCGGTCTTGCGCGGCGTCCATTGAT
>DATISD010000389.1:0-1565 GCA_035469005.1 Pyrinomonadaceae bacterium
AATCCGCAACGCGAGCGTCGCGTCCAGCATTTGCGATGCATCGACTCCAACGGGCAAATCCGGGACATAGCCGCCATCAATCATGATGATGCCACTAACCAGCTCGGGGTTCTGCGCGGCGAGTGCCGTAGCCACGAAGGCCCCCATCGAATGGCCGACCACAATGGACGGACCGAATTCGAAGGCCTGCATCGCCGCCGCGAGATCACGTCCGTGCTGGGCCATACCATAAGGACTGCTGGGTTTATCCGAGTCGCCACGACCGCGCAAATCGACCGCAAACAGCGGCCGTCTGCCCCTCAGGTGATCGGCCACTCCGGCAAAGCTGAGAAATGAAGCAGTCAGTCCATGAATCGCTACGACCGGCGCGCCACGTCCCGGCCAGTAACCAAAAGCCAGTTCAAGTCCATCGCCGGCAATTCGCCCGCGCGCCTCTCTGGTCACCCGAAAAGTATTCTGGTTCATTGGAAAATGTTCTCGCTAAATAAACACGAACGTTCGTTTTTTAAGCACATCGACCTTTTATTGCCCGCACCAGGCCGGACCGGCTTTACCTTTTTGTTTGCTGGCGATCGCCGCGAGGAGACTTCCGGCTGCGCTTCTTTGCCGGCGATCGACGATTGCTTGCTGACCGCAGCAATCCTCGAGAATAAATATCCGTGAAGCTGTTGATCACCATTTCGTCACTGATGCCCAGGTGACGGTTACCGCCGAACAGCTTTTCTACGATGAAATAATTGAAGAACTGCATGTAGGCCGCGGTAAAACCGATGGCCGGATCAACTCCTTCATGCAATGCCCCACTCTGCTGCAACTCCTCAAAGGATTTCGCAAATCGACGGCGCATCTTGTGGGCCAGGTTCTCGAACATTTTGCGAAAGTGACGGTTCTCAAACTCCAGCACGTCGATGTACATCAAGAGCCAGAAGTCGTGGTGGTCATTTACCATCAGCTTGACCAACCGGGCGAATCTGGTGAGACCGTCGGAACTTAATGGATCCTCAATCTCGTCGAACATTGAGCGTAAGCGGTCGTCGATCACGCGCTGATACTTTTCGATAATCGAACCGAGAATCGCTTCCTTCGTCGGATAGTAGTTATAAACATTCCCGAGCGAGGTCCCGGCTCTCGCCGCAATGTTGCGCATCGACGTGGCGTGAAATCCCTGCTTGATAAAGAGCTGCTTGGCGGCGTTTTCTATCCGGTCTTTCCGGCGTTCGACCGCAGTTTCGCTCAGCTTCGGCATGTCCTAGAAAAACGAACGTTCGTATTCTATGCAGATTCACCCATGTGTCAAGAGAAAAGCGCAGTTGGTGTAGCCCGCAAGCCGGTATTGTCAGGTCTGACACTCGCGGCACCGTTTGAGACAACGTTCGGAAGGCTAGCGCCCGCGCCGCGAACGCTGTTATTCTTTGCTCCACTTACTAATGCGCAAATCGCGCGGGAAACCTCTAATGGCAATCGCGCCGCATCAGGTCACAAGGCTTTTGCAGGAATGGAATGATGGCGACGAGATCGCGCTCTAAGACCAAAACCTGGGGTCAGGCCTGCAATTCTGCGATTCT
>DATISD010000390.1:0-3017 GCA_035469005.1 Pyrinomonadaceae bacterium
AATGCTCACAACAATTTTCAGGACCCAATCGCTTTCATCAATCAGGGCGGCGTCAAAGGAATTCAACTGCGCACTCTGCCGCCGGGGTTGTGGCCCATCCATCCTTACCTTTTCCGAGTTTCGGTTGCCAAGGTAACGGTGATTCCACAGGGCAAGGTTGGTATAGTCACCGCGGCTGACGGAGCACCGCTTGACGCCGGCCGTTTGCTCGGAAAAGCGATTAAGGATCATCTCAATTATCAGAACGCCGAACTGTTTGTTTCCTCGGGCGGTCAGCGTGGCCCGCAAGTGGACATCCTCACGCCGGGAACGTATCGCATCCTGACGCAGTCCGTGCCACTCTCAGGCGGCACGGAAACCAAACCAGGTCTCTTCGCGGTCAGGCTTTTCGACGCCACCGTAATCAACGAGAACGAAATTGGGCTGGTTGAGGCACTGGACGGTGCGCCCTTGAATCCGGGCGATTACGTTGCCGAATCGATTCCAGGCCACGACAACTTTCAGGACGGCCACGAATTCATCGACAGCAGCGGCCAGCGCGGTCCGCAGAAGGACATCCTGTTGCCCGGCACGTACTACATTAATCCTCTCCTTTTCAAGGTGATTCCGGAAACGGCGAAAGAAGTGAAGCCGGGCGAAGTTGCGGTGATCGTATCGAACACCGGCAAAGATCCTTCAGATGAAGTGCGGCGCGAGATGGCCGCCAAGGTGCGCACGCGCATGGAGCGCGAAGAAAAAGAACAGGCCGCGCAATCGGCAGCCCACCTGGATCAAGCCGACGCCGAAGAGATTAAGACTGAATTGATGAGCGGCGATCCGGCTGACCGGCGCCTCGATGAAGGCGCGCATGAAGCTTACGTCGTGCCGGAAGGGTATCGCGGCATTCAGGAAACGGTTGTCGGTCCAGGCCGCTACTACGTCAACACTCTGGCGATCACACCCATCGTGATTCCGACGACCAATCAGACCGTTGAATGGACGTCTGGCGAAGTCGTCAACACTTTCAATCCTTTTGAAGTCATTTCGAAAGATGGTTTTACTATGCAACTGGAAGTGCGCGTCGTCTTCCGAGTTAAGCCTGAAGACGCGCCGTTCATGGTCGCGAAAATCGGCGGCATCGATCGCTTGATTCAAAATGTGATGCATCCTCTGATCGACTCGATCTTTCGTAACCAGGCGTCGGAATCTTCGGCGATGGCCTACCTGCAAAATCGGCATGAAGAGCAGGAACGCGCTGAAGCTCGCGTGCGGGCACATCTTTTGAAATATCACGTGGACGTGGTGAACGTGCTCATCTGTCACATCCACCTGCCCGAAGAATTGATGAAGACGCAAACCGAGAAGATTCTCGCCGAGCAGCGACAGAACATGTTCAATGCTCAACGAGAAGCCGAGGAGAAGCGCATTCAACTCGAGAAGACCAGGTCGCAAGCCGACAATCAGCGCGACCTGATGGCCGCGACGGTCGGCGTTGAGATTGCCGGCAAGCGCGCTGAACAGCGCAAGGCCGAGGCTGAAGGCGAAGCTTCTTACATTTCGCAGACCGGCAGGGCAGAGGCCGAGAAGGTTCGCTTAATGGGCGAGGCACAGGGCGTCGCCTATCGCGAACAGGTTAACGCGCTCGGCGCGCAGGGCGTCGCGGTGGTCGAAACTTTGAAAGTTATCGGTGACAAAGGCGTACGCATTACTCCGGACATCCTGGCGTCAGGAAGCGGTGGCGGCGACGGTGGCGGCATTGGAACTTTGCTTTTGCTGAATTTGTTTCGCGAGCAGATGAAGCTGCCTTCGTCGGGAAATGGCGAGAAGAAGTAAATAATCAGCCGCTGAAGAGCTGCAACTGAAATACTGGGAGCGCGGGCGCCCGCGCTCCCAGTGCTGGGATTAGACAAACGTCAGCGCTCTCTTTACACCGGCCCGTTCAAAGAATCTTTCCGCTCGCCTCACATCGCGTTGAATCTGCTCTGTGAGTTCTTCTACCGAACCGAATTTCTTTTCATCTCTCAAACGATGCAGAAACCGCACGCGCACGACATCGCCATAGAGATCGCCTGACCAATTCATCACGTACGTTTCCACCGAATTACCAGCGTCACTCTGAAAAGTAGGCCGCGTCCCGATGTTCGTGACGCTACGGCGCCACTGGCCGTCGATCAAAGTGGCCGTGACATAAACTCCGCCGCGTGGAATCACTCGATTGTGCGGGTGAATGTTGGCTGTCGGAAATCCTAACTGCATTCCTCGCGCGGCTCCGCGGACCACGGGACCTTCGACACCATAGGGCCGGCCCAGCATGCGCCGGGCAAGGTTCACCCGACCTTCAAGCAACAAGTTGCGAATGCGGCTGGAGCTCACGCGATGCTGCCGCAGCCGCACTTCCTCGACTTCATCGGCAAAGAAACCGAGCTGGCTGCTGACTTTTCTTAATAGATCAATGGTGCCCTCGCGATTATGTCCAAACGCAAAGCCGCGCCCGAGATAAACCTCTCTGGCATGGAGGCGGTCCACGACCACGTCGCGCAGAAAATCTTCCGCCCGAATCTGTGAAAAGCCTGCGTCGAAATGGATAACGATTGTTTGTTCGATACCGAGTACGCCCAACGCTTCGATCTTTTGATCGAATGTTTGCAGCAGCGGTGGCGCAGATTCAGGATGGAGGACCGCGCGCGGATGCGGCTCGAACGTTATGACAGTTGGCACGGCCGCTGCGCCGCGCGCACGTTCGACGACGGTTTTCATGATGAGTTGATGGCCGAGGTGCAAGCCATCAAACACGCCGAGCGTGAGCACTGTCGGCCGCGCGATTTCGGCGTTTTCAGTTCCGTGAAATAGACGCATTAGGCTATTGATTCATTTACTCATTGCTTCATTGACTAAATAAAAAGTGAATCAATGAGTCAATGGATCAATTACCCATCACTTACAACCAAGCCGTCGTACGCCCACTCAACATCGTCCGGCAGCAACGCGGAGTCGCGCGCGTGTTTTACTTCATGAGTGATGTGCGTGAAGTAAGTTCG
>DATISD010000391.1:0-3890 GCA_035469005.1 Pyrinomonadaceae bacterium
ATTTCTTTGTCGATCCGCGCTGAGTGGTGGACTCTGTCCTGGTGCCCTGGGTCTTAACTTCGTTTACTTTTACCTGTTCGGTTTGATTGGCACCCGGACTCGGATTATTCGCGGGTTGGGATGATTGGACGGGTGGCGAATCATTAGCTACTGAAGGCGCGGCGCTCTGGGTCGATTGGTTGCGAGTACGATAAGCGTAGAATCCCGCGGCTCCGCCGACGATGATAATCAGCAGAATTGCAGCGCCCACCCAGGCTGTCCGGCTGGTTCGGGCCGGCGCAACCTTTGCGGCTATCACGGGTTCCCTGACATTGGTCGATTCACCTGCGACCAGCGTTTGGGCCTCGCTCGCCAGCGACGAAGCGCCGCCTTGCTGGGTCTGGCTGCCGATCAATTTTGTGGCTCGCTCCGACGCGATCATGTTGCTCGAGGTCGCAGCACCAGGGGCGCCTGAGGCTATCAGCGTCGCCGCATCTCCCAGGGGATGCTCAGCCGCGACATGCAGCGAATCGCGCATGGCAACGGCTGAAGCGAATCTATCGTCTCGTTTCAGGGACATTGCCCTGGCCAGCACGTTTGCAAATGACGAACTGACGTTGGCGCTAATTAGATTCGCCAGCGGGAGCGGATCCGGCTCGCCGTTCACTATGGCAGCGGCACGGCTCAGCGCATCCGGTGGCTTCACGTTCGTGACCAGATGAAACAACGTCGCGGCCAGCGAATAGATGTCGCTGCGCGCATCAGTCCCCATGCCCTGTACTTGTTCAAGCGGCGCGTAATTCGGAGTATAGCCAAAGATGCTCGCCGACGTAGTCACTGCGGTAAGTTGGCCGGCCGAGCCTTTTGCCAATCCAAAATCCAGCAGCACGATTTGGCCGCGCGCCGTGAGTTTCAGATTTTGCGGCTTGATGTCGCGATGGATAATTTGCGGATCTTGTGTATGAAGATAGTCGAGGGCGTCGCAAAGCTGATCGGCCCAACGCATAACCTCATCCTGTGGAAACGGGCCGTTTCGGGCGGCGAGCATCGAGGCGAGGTCTTCGCCGGCGATATATTGCATCACCAGGAACTGCCCTTCTCCTTCGTTGAAATGATCGCTGACCCGAGGTAAGGCTGGATGATGAAGCCGCGCCAGCAGGCGGGCCTCACGTTCGAATTGTTTACGCAGCTTTTCGTCAGTGAAAAGCGTCTCTTTTAGAGCGACAATTGTGTCCAGGCGCTCGTCCACGGCCTCGTAAACCGCGCCCATTCCGCCCTGACCCAGCTGGCTAACAATCCGATATCTTCCCTGTAAAACTGTGTCCGCTGAAAGCATGATTACCAAAACACTAAGCGAATCTGGAGTCTATCATTCTGTGGAACGCAAGGCCAAAGGCTTTGGTTTCGCTTTTTGAGCTTCTTCCCTCAGTCTCGAAAAAATCCATTCCATTCTTTAGACGCTCAAACGAAGTAATGGTCTTTGCGGCCTGACTCTTTCAGCGTATGCTAGGCGCACAATGAGTCAATCCAATTCGCTCGACCCGAACGGCGAGGTAATCGACGTGGGGCACGTCAGACCCCGAAGGCGCCGGCGTTGGGTCTGGCTGGTCGTAGTTGCGATTGTCATTGTGTTCGTTTTGGCCTCTCGCGGCCTTTCGATTTACCTTTCCGCGCTCTGGTTCGGTTCGCTGGGTTATTCATCCGTATACTGGTACATATTCAAATTGAAGATCGAATTGTTTCTGATCTTCTTTGCTCTCACCACAGTTTTTTTGGGCGGCGCCTTCCGAGTTGTCGAACGCGTGTTTGCCTCGGTTTCTTTTGAGAAACGCACGATCTTTATTAATCAACAACCGGTAAGTTTCTCACCTGGACGCGTGCTGCGACCCCTCGGTTGGATCGTGGCCCTGGTTGCGGGTCTCGTTTTTGGCCTGGGAATGCGCGAAGCGTGGCGCAGTTTTGCATTGTATTTGCATCAGGCGCCAACCGACGCGACCGATCCGATTTTTAATAAGCCGGTCGGCTTTTACCTTTTCACGCTGCCCGTCTACGACGCGGTTAGCTCCTGGTTAATCTCACTTCTGTTTATCGTTCTAATCGCTGCGGTTGTTTATGCGGTTCTCGCTTTCACCCAGCAAGGCCTTTCAAACGCCGGGGACTTGAAGCGAGCGCGCACAATTGGTATTGCGGCAGTTTCTGTGGTGCTCGCGGCGTGGCTGGCGGTGCTGGGCTGGCGATTCCTGCTCTCGCGTTATCCATATCTGTGGGGAGACCACCAGACTTTTTCCGGCGTTAATTACGTAGAAGCGAATAACTTGCTGCCCGCATTTAAGTGGGTAGCTGTGGCCCTGTTCGTCGCGGCGATCATTTGTCTCGTTAACGCCTTTGCGATGCGCCGAGTCCGGCTGGTCGTAATTGCGATCGCGATTCCGCTCGCCGTTTACATTATCGGCACTGTCATAGTGCCGTCGTACGTCACGAACTTTGTCGTCAAACCGAACGAGTTGGGCCGCGAATCACCTTACATTGTGCACAACATCGCCTGGACGCGGCGGGCTTTTGGCATCGATCGCATTGAGCAGCGCAACTTCGACGTGATGACTACGACCGATAGCTTTGACCTGCAAGGCAATCGGCCCACTCTGGAGAACATCCGGCTGTGGGATTGGCGGGCTTTGAAAGATACGCTCTCGCAGATCCAGGCCATTCGGACTTACTACGATTTTACCGACGTTGATGTCGACCGTTATACAGTGAGCGGCGAGAAGCGGCAAATGATGATTGGCACGCGAGAAATAAATGCTGAGAAACTGCCTCCTTCATCGCGAAATTGGGTCAACGAAAAGTTGATTTATACGCACGGCTACGGGATTACGATGAACACGGCCAACGGCTTCGACGCGGAAGGCATGCCGAAATTCGTTCTCTCGAATATGCCGATCGAATCAACGGCGCCTGAGATAAAGGTGACTCGGCCCGAAATTTATTACGGACAGGAAACCAACAATGACGTTTATGTGAAAACGAAACGAATGGAGTTTAATTATCCCCAGGGCGAGACCAACAACCTTACGACCTACGAAGGAAGCGGCGGAATCGTAATCGGTGGTTTCTTCCGGCGTTGGTTGCTCGCCTGGGCCCTCGATGATCTAACCAAGCTGCCTTTTTCAGACGATGTGACTTCGGAAAGCCGCGCCCTCATTCATCGAAATATTCGCGAGATCGTCGACGGGTTGGCGCCCTTCCTGGTTTATGACAATGACCCTTACATGGTCATCAATTCTGAAGGCCGGCTGTTCTGGATCATTGACGCGTTTACTGAAAGCGCGACTTATCCCTTCTCGAAACATTATCAGGCCGGAGATAAAAACGTTAATTACATCCGCAACAGCGTTAAGGTGGTTGTCGACGCGTACAACGGGACGACGGACTTTTATATCTTCGACAGCCACGATCCAATAATTCAAAGTTATCGCGCCATCTTCCCTTCGCTCTTTCGCGATGCGAAAGACATGCCTGCGGATTTGCGCGCTCATGTTCGTTATCCTGAGACGCTGATTAAAACTCAGGCCGAAGTCTTTGCGCTCTATCACACTCAGGACACTAATTCATTCTTCCAACGCGAAGACTTGTGGAACGTCGCCCGCCAGGTTGGCCTCAACGATCAGAAGCAGCAGGAACAGTCAATTGAGCCTTATTTCGTCCTAATGCAGTTGCCGGGTGAGAACAAAGGCACGGAATTCGTCGAGATTCTGCCCTTCACTCCATCCAATCGAAACAACATGATTGGCTGGGTGGCGGGACGATGCGATGGAGATGCCTACGGATCGCTGCTGGCTTATAACTTTCCCAAATCGCGATTGGTCGATGGCCCTCTGCAAATCGAGGCTCGAATCGATCAAAACGCACAG
>DATISD010000392.1:0-3509 GCA_035469005.1 Pyrinomonadaceae bacterium
GCCCGCAGCGTCGGCGAGTTGCTGCTTAGTTGGTTTGAAGGGTTTCGGACTAGAGAGTTGCGCGCGCTTGCTGCTGATCATAGTCGCTCTTAGACTAACGCGGTAATCCTGACGCGGGTCAGTACCGGGAGCGGTAGCGACCGGGTCTGGTTAGGATATCTGATCGGCGGGAACCGGCGGAAACCCGGTCGCTACCGCTCCCGGTCTTGACTTCATCACAACATGACCTCAAAAAGATCAACTGCGAAGCGTAAGAAGACAGCCAAACAGAAGGCCCTGGGGGAGCCCTGCCCCTCTGCGCGCAAGATGCGCATGCCGAGCGTCATTCACCCCATGCTCGCTACACTGGTCGATGATCCTTTTTCCGATCCTGACTGGATTTTTGAAACCAAGTGGGATGGCTTTCGATCCGTTTGCTTCGTCCGCAACGGCAAAGCGCAGTTTGTTTCTCGTAATCAGATCGAAATGACGCCGCAGTATCCCGAGTTGGTTAACGTCGCTGGGCAGCTCGATGCCAAAGAGGCAATTCTTGATGGAGAAATCGTCGCGCTCGATGAGCACGGGATGCCCAGGTTTCAACTCCTGCAGCCGCGCGTCGGCCGCAAGAGCGGCCTCGATGCTCTCCGAGGCAAAGGGCAGATTCTTTATTTCGTTTTCGATCTGCTTTACGTTGACGGCTACGACCTCACCTCGTGCTCAGTTGTGGAGAGAAAGGCGAAGTTGGCTGAGATTCTGCGTCCGTCGACGTTCATCAAACTCTCGGAACATGTCGAAGCAGAGGGTGAAGCCTTCTTTCGCGAGATTGAAAAATTTCATCTTGAAGGCATGATCGCGAAGCGCGCCAACAGCAAGTACGTACAGAAGCGCAGCACCGACTGGTTGAAGGTCAAAACGATCACGCGGTCTGAGGTTGTCGTCGGCGGATACACTCAACCACGCGGCACGCGCTCTTATTTTGGATCTCTGGTGTGCGGACTGTACCACGGAGATGAGCTTCGTTACGTCGCCCATGTGGGCGGCGGCTTTAATGAACGGACGCTCGCTTCGAGTTTCAAACTCATGCAGCCGCTGAAATCGGATCGCAGCCCCTTCGTGACGGTGCCGAACACCAACGAGCCAGTTCAATGGCTAAAGCCAAAGCTGGTCGCGGAAGTAAAGTTCTCTGAATGGACCGCGGACATGCGTCTGCGACATCCGGTTTTTGTCGGTTGGCGCGAGGACAAGAAAGCTCAGGACTGCAGGTTCGAGATTGAAAAGGACACCGACGCCATCATCGATGGCTCGCGAAAACGCAAGAAAAAACGAGCTGTTTAGAGCTGGACCAGTGCCCGTCGATTGGCGATATTAAAGTGAATAGGCGGGTCAGAGCCCGCCTCTAAACACCAGATTTTCAGTGGTTTATTAACTGTTTGGCCGCATCAGGCCGCGAAAAATGCCCTGAATTTCCACCCGTGACGCATGAACCCGCATAGGCTGAAGTTGCGCATTCGAGGGTCGCAATTCGACCTCGTCGCCGAAGCGAAACAGACGTTTCAGAGTAGCCCGCGCGCGATCAATCAGGGCGACCACGATCTCGCCATCGCGCGCGTCGTTGCGGCTTTCGATCAAAGCAATGTCTCCGTCACAGATGTGTTCGTCGATCATTGAATCACCTTTGACCCGCAAGGCATAAACTCTTTCCGGCCGTACTCTGCCCAGCAGGAAGCGGGGCACGCAGATCGTTTCGATGTCCTGAACGGCGTCTATCGGGACGCCGGCGGCAATCCGGCCAACCAGGCGCACGCTGCACACTGCGTCCTCAGCAGCTTCATCAAGGTTCACACCGATCGTGAACACTGTACCGTGCTCTCTTTTAATCAAGCCTCGTTTCTCGAGTGCGGAGATGTGCTTGGCGATCGTGGCTTTGGAACTCACACCAAAGCGGCGAGCAATCTGAGCGTAGGAAGGTTCGTGACCATGCTTTGCAAGGAAGCTCGTGATGTAATCAAGAATTTCTTTCTGACGTTGGGTGCGCGGCAGCATTTGATTCAAAACTTCCGGGGTCGAGCCAAATTCTAAACATGCAAGGTGAAATCGTCAAGCTTCTTTGGTTTTCGGTGGTGTCCTAATTTCGAATTTCTCTGTGGCTCTGTGAGTTCACTGCGTCTTCTGTGGTGAGATTCTTCCCCAAGAGTTTTCACCACAGAGTCACCGAGGACCCCACAGAGACACGGAGAAGATTCCCAACTTAGGACACTACTTTAGTTTTCGATTCGCAAGAAAACTGAAGCGTGAAGCGAAAGTTCACGGGACTTGATGCTAGTCATAGTGGCAGATGACCAAAGCAGTATGAACATCGATAGGGCAAGGTAGTGGTGCAGTTTGGCGAGGTGGTGCCGGCATCCGGCCGTGAATCACGGCGCCAGATAAGCCTGGCACATTCAATCTGGACAGCTATCGGCAGTGAGAAATCATTTGACTCTGCTACCCGGATCAGATAAATGTTTCCGCGCTTTCTGATTCCGTAATCGCGTGTAACCGATTTCGACGTTCAGACGTCATACGGTTTTTACAGTATCTTCGAAAGTCGCTACCTGCAGTTTCTTTAAACCACAATTCGATTGAAAGGAATTTCCCCAATGAAACAGACGTCTCGTTCTGCTCGCGACGTTGGCGGGCTTCTGGCTGCGATCTGTGCGCTGGCACTAATCGCGGTAACGCTGGGCGCACTGGCTGTGCGCGCCGAGAACCCTGCGCCTTCGCAAACGCCGTCGGCTGCGCAGACTCCTGCGCCGGCGCGTAGTGCAACTTCTACGCCAGTCCCGAGTCCAACCCCGACACCGATCAACTGGTCCACCGATCCGATGCTTAAAGGTTTTGTGTTTCGCGGCATAGGGCCGGCGAGCATGGGCGGGCGCATCGATGACATCACTTGCGCAGAAAGCAATTCGTATATCTGTTATGTGGGGTTTGCGACCGGTGGCGTCTGGAAAACTATTAACAACGGTACGACTTTTACGCCGATTTTCGACACTTATTCCACCGCATCGATTGGGGATATCGCGATCGCGCCGTCAAATCCGGACATCGTCTGGGTGGGCACCGGCGAGGCCAATAATCGTCAGAGTTCGAGCTTTGGCGACGGCATCTACAAATCGACGGACGCGGGCAAGACGTTCACGAAGATGGGCCTCGAAGACTCGCAGACAATCGCGCGAATTGTGATCGATCCCAAAGATCCGAACGTCGTGTACGTCGCGGTACTGGGCCACTTGTTTGGGCCGAACAAAGAACGCGGCGTCTACAAAACGACGGACGGTGGCAAAACCTGGACGAACGTTAAATTCGTCGACGAAGACACTGGCTTCACCGACCTCATCATGGATGGCGTCGACAACAAGACGCTGTGGGCAGCTTCTTATCAACGCCGCCGGACTTCGTGGGGATTCAATGGCGGCGGACCCGGATCAGGGCTTTGGAAGACGACCGATGCCGGAAAGACCTGGACGAAGATTCAGGGCAGCGGTTTT
>DATISD010000393.1:0-5679 GCA_035469005.1 Pyrinomonadaceae bacterium
CTGCCCGGCGCGGAGAATTGTAGTTGAGCGGCTAGTCGCACGCGCATGCGACTTTTCAATTTAGGTAGTCACAAACTTCGAAGGAGTTCTCCGTCGCTCGAAATATTCAGTTTTATGGACATTAAGCGGCCTCAAAAATCCAGGTTAAAAAAACGGATCCGAACCGGCGTGTTTATCCTCATCGGAGTGGCAGCGATTGGCGGAATTACCTATGCCCTGACAAAATTGAAGCCGGCCGCTCCTACGTTGGATCGTTCAACTGCCGTCATCGCCACGGTAAAGCGCGGGGAAATGGTGCGCGAGGTAAGCGGCAACGGAACCCTCGTGCCGCAGGTAACGCGTTGGATTCCCGCACCGGCCGATGGTCGCGTCGAAAAGATTTTGGTACAGGCCGGAATGGACGTTAGTGCCGGCACGGTCATCGTCGAGCTTTCCAATCCACAGATGGAGCAGCAGGCGATCGATGCTGAATTTCAAGTCAAAACTGCGGAGGCTGAAGCTGAAAATCTGCGCGTGCGGCTTGATAGCGACGGCATGACGCAGCAATCTCAGATTGCCAGTATCAACGCCGAATACAGGCAAGCGAAATTACAGCTTGATACTGACGAAGCGCTGGCCAAACAAGGCCTGGTTGCCGATCTACCTTTGAAGGTTTCCCGCGTCCACGTCGAGGACCTCGCCAACCGACTCAACGTTGAGCAACAGCGCCTCGCCATTGCCGGAAAGTCGACGAAAGCGCAAATCAATGCTCAGCAGTCACGCGTGGCGCAACTAAAGGCGCTCGCCAAACTGAAAAGAGATCAGGTTGATGCGCTGAAAGTACGCGCCGGCACCAGCGGCGTGCTCCAGCAAATTTCAGTGCAGGAAGGGCAGCAAGTCACGCCAGGTCTCAACATTGCGCGAATTGCTGATCCCGCGTCGCTGAAAGCCGAACTAAAGGTCGCGGAAACACAAATCAAGGACGTACGCGAGGGGCAAAAAGCGATCGTCGATACGCGTAACGGAGTGATCGAGGGACAGGTGTCGCGCATCGATCCCGCTGCGCGTGAAGGCACGTTTACCGTGGATGTCTCGTTCACCGGCACTTTGCCTTCGAGCGCGCGCGCCGATTTGAGTGTGGACGGCAAAATCGAACTCGAACGCCTAAAAAACGTTCTCTATGTGGATCGACCCGCGTTCGGACAAGGTCAACAAACAGTTGGCATGTTTCGTTTGGGTCCGGACGGACAGGAAGCAACGCGCACGCAGGTCAGTTTGGGTCGCAGTTCGGTGAGCACGATCGAGGTTCTGAGCGGATTGCGCGAAGGCGATCAAGTAATAATTTCCGACACTTCCAGCATGGACAATTACAAAACGATTCGGGTGCGCTAACACAAGCAGAGAAGAGACCGTCAGTTCAGGCAGCAAGGCACGAAAAAAGCTAAAGGAGCTAATGATGAGTTCAGTCGTTCCCCTTATTCACCTGTCCGACGTGAAGAAGGTTTTCTATACCGACGAGGTTGAAACACATGCGCTGTCGGGCATCCATCTCGACATCAAAAAGGGCGAGTATCTTTCCATTGCCGGCCCATCGGGATGCGGCAAATCGACTTTGTTGTCGATCCTCGGGCTGCTCGATACGCCCACCGACGGCGAGTACGTCCTCAACGATCACGCGGTAGAAAATCTTTCGTTGTCAGAGCGTGCGCGCATTCGCAATCGCGAGGTTGGATTCATCTTTCAGAGTTTCAATCTGATCGGCGATCTCACTGTCTATGAGAATGTCGAACTACCGCTGACCTATCGCGGCATGAATTCGAGCGAGCGCAAAAAGCGCGTGACCGATGCTTTGGAGCGCGTTGGCATGGCTCATCGCGCGAAACATTTGCCTAGTCAGCTCTCCGGTGGTCAGCAGCAGCGCGTTGCCGTGGCGCGCGCCGTGGGCGGACAGCCGAGCATTCTGCTCGCCGACGAGCCGACGGGAAATCTCGACTCGACAAATGGCGAAGCAGTCATGGAGCTCTTGAGAGAACTGCATCGCGGCGGGGCGACGATCTGCATGGTCACGCACGATCCCCGTTACGCGCAGCACGCGGACCGCATTGTCCACTTGTTTGATGGATTGATCGTTGAAGAAGAAGCCGGCGCGAATCGTCGCGAGATCGAAGAAGCAAAACAGGAATTACGAGAAAGCGGGTTCACCGAAGTTCAATGATTAGTCTCCGTAACGTTGAAAAAAGTTTTTCGCAGGGAATGACAAAGAACTATGTGCTGCGGCGCATCGATCTCGACATCAAGCCCGGCGAGTTCGTTTCGATCATGGGGCCGTCGGGAGCGGGCAAGTCGACGCTGCTGCACATCCTGGGCATGCACGATCACTCCTGGACCGGCGAATACCATTTCGACGATGTGGCGGTCCATTCCTTAAAGCCGAAGCAACGCGGAGAATTGCGCAATCGCAATATCGGCTTCGTGTTTCAAAGTTATCACCTGCTGGATGACCAGACGGTTTTTGAGAACCTCGAGTTGCCGCTTTCTTATCGCGACGTCAGTCGCAAAGATCGCCAATCAATCGTCTGCGACACGCTCGATCGCTTTCAGATCGTCGGCAAAAAGGATTTGTATCCAACTCAGTTATCAGGCAGCCAGCAGCAGCTAGTCGGCATCGCGCGGGCAGTAGTCGCCAACCCTCGGTTGATCCTGGCTGATGAACCGACGGGCAATCTTCATTCGGCGCAGGGCAAAGAAATCATGGACATGTTCAAGCGCCTTAATGATGAAGGAACGACGATCATTCAGGTCACGCACTCCGAAACGAATGCGGAATACGGCAACCGGATCGTGCGGCTTGAAGATGGCTGGATCGTCGGCAACCAGAACTAGATTCTGTTCGTTTGCACGTGGGCACGCTGATCCCCAGCGGCTACCAAGCATCTTGCGAATTTTCTATGGTTTCAGTTCGTCGCAAATTGCGATGGGTCTCGGAGTATACGTTCCCGAGCTGAGAGAAAGAGAGAGAGAGAGAGAGTCGAGTCAGGTGCGCTCGGAAACCGGAAGCTGAATTTTCTAGAGGTCAAGCGACCGGACAAAATCGCAAAGGACGATATGGAAACACTGATCAAAGACATCCGCTATGGGCTGCGGGGGCTATGGAAGCGACCGGGATTTACCATGGTTGCTCTAATTACTTTGGCCCTGGGGATCGGTGCAAACACGGCGATCTTTAGTTTGATTAACGCAGTGCTCATCCGCCCACTGCCGTTTCACGAGCCCGATCGATTGGTTTGGACGTGGGGCAACATTCGTAACGGTGGCAACCACGCCAGCGTTTCGCCGCTCGATTATCTTGATTATCGTCATCAGAACCGCACGTTCGAAGAGTTTGCGGCCATGATTTCGGTGCCGATCTCGGCCAATCTCACCGGCGGCGGCGAACCTCAGCGTTTGTCCGCCGCGGGTGTGACCGGCAATTTTTTCCAGGCGCTCGGCGTTCAACCCGCGTTGGGCCGTACCTTCCTGCTCGAAAACGAGACTACTGGACGCGATCAGGTTGCCGTGCTGAGTTATGGACTGTGGCAAAAGCGTTTTGGCGGCGACCCGGGAATCATAAACAGAGGAGTCACGCTTGATGACAAGAGCTTCGAGGTGATCGGAGTGATGCCTCGTGATTTTGAGTTTCCGGCCACCACTGAAATTTGGTTGCCACTCAACTTTGATGGGCCGCCGGGCATGAAACAGCGCAAGGCGCACTTCCTCCGGCCGATCGGCAGACTAAAGGCCGGAGTCTCTCTGGCTCAGGCCCAGGCTGACACGGACGCAATTGCTCGCCAATTAGAAGCTGCCTACCCCGCCACCAATACGGGCTGGAATCTGCGATTGGTTTCGCTGCGCGAGGAGGTCGTCGGCAACATCAGATCGACGCTATACATTCTGCTGGGTGCCGTCGGATTTGTTCTGTTGATTGCGTGCGCGAACGTGGGGAATCTTTTGATGGCGCATGCGGCGTCGCGCCGGAGAGAGATTGCGGTGCGGACCGCGCTCGGTGCGGGGCGTCTCCGCATCGCGCGACAAATGATTACCGAGAGCGTCATGCTCGCGCTTTTTGGCGGCGCGCTCGGAATCTTGTTGGCGATCTGGGGTGTTCCTGCGCTAGTGGCTTTAAGCGGCGACAACATTCCCACCACCGCCCAGGTGAAGATCGATTTCACCGTGCTGGTATTCACTTTGGTGGCTTCCGTGCTAACTGGATTGTTGTTTGGCCTTGCTCCCGCCGTGCGTACGTTGAAACTGAATCTCATTGAAACACTGAAGGAAGGTGGCCGCAGTGGCGGTGAAGGCGGCCAACGCAATCGCACCCGTAGCTTGCTGGTTGTTTTCGAGAGCGCAGTCGCCGTGATGTTGCTTGTGGGGGCGGGCCTGTTGATAAGAAGCCTGGTCCGACTGCAAAACACGAATCCGGGGTTTGACTCGAATAACGTCCTCACCATTCGGATAGACTTACCACAAAAAAAGTACGCCGCGCCTGAAGCTCTGTCCAATTTTTGGGAACAGTTTGAAAGTCGCGTCGGCGCGTTGCCGGGTGTGGAAAAAGTCGGCCTGGTCAGCGAACTACCGCTGAGTGGGCAGCCGAATGATATGCCTTACACGGTGGAAGGTCGCGCGTCGGGCGCCAACCAGGTGTTCGATAACGATTTTCGCCGAGTCAATCAGGACTACTTCCGCGCGCTGCGCATACCCTTTCTGCGCGGGCGCAACTTTACGGCGCAAGAAGTGCGCGAGGGCGCGAACGTTCTGATCATCAGCGAATCGTTGGTGAGTCAAACTTTTCCCAACGAAGAGCCGCTGGGCAAGCGTTTGGTGATGACGTTTAACAATCAGCCGTTCGAAATCGTCGGGATCGTCGGTGATGTTCGTCATCGATCACTCGAGCAGCCGCCGCTTCCGACCATGTACATGCCGGCGCTTGAGTCCGGCGAGAACGTCGTGATTCGCACGCAAGGCGACAGTTCGGCAATGGCTGCTGCGGTGCGTCGCGAGATGGCACTGCTTGAGCCAAATCAACCGATCGCGACGGTAAGAACAATGAATGAGTGGCTGGGGCTGGCGATCGCGGCACAGCGTTATCGCACCGGTCTTTTTGGTTTATTTGGAGCACTCGCGCTGGTGCTCTCTGCCGTGGGTATCTACGGGGTGATGTCGTATTCGGTGGGCCAACGCACGCACGAGATTGGGGTGCGCATGGCTCTGGGTGCCCGCCAGCTCGACGTTCTGAAGCTCGTGATGCGACAGGGTATGAGCCTGGTGCTCGTGGGCGTTGGTATTGGTCTGATCGGCGCCGTCGCGCTTACGCGAATCATTGCTTCACTGCTGTTCGACGTAGGCACGAGAGATCCGGCTACGTTTTCCGTTGTCGCGATTTTACTCGGCGCAGTTGCTTTCATTGCCTGCTACGTTCCCGCGCTTCGCGCGACGAAAGTCGATCCGCTGGTGGCGTTGCGGTACGACTAGTTTCGCCGGGTTTGACAGCAGCCTGCGGCCTTAACCCGGCTTAGATGGGAGGCCTGATTATGGACATTCGTTACGTCCTGCGCAGCTTTAGCCGGCACCCCGGTCTAACGGCGATTGCTATCGGTTTGCTCACCTTAGTCGTCAGTCTGAATACCGCCATTTTCAGTCTCGCCGATACTGTTTTACTGAAAC
>DATISD010000394.1:0-11036 GCA_035469005.1 Pyrinomonadaceae bacterium
CCGGTTCGGTAGTACGAGAACGAAGAGTCTTGCGCTGGTGTCCTAATTCCTGGTTACTCTCTGGCTCTGTGAATTCTCTGCGCCTCTGTGGTGCGATTCTTCCTCAAGTATTTTCACCACAGAGGCAGAGAGGACCACAGAGCCACGGAGAAGATCCCCAACTTAGGACACTATTTAGTCTTGCGGACAAGCATTTTTTCGTTGGAAAGCCCAGGCGTTTGGAAGAACTCGTGCTTGCACCTCCTTGGTCGGCTGAGAACGCTGCCGGTTATGCGCGCGCCTTTCTTGACGCGATTACAATCAAGACTGTCAAAGTAATCGTGACCGCCGCCGACAACAGACAATATTGACAGAAGTGTCGAATCACGAACGCTTGCAAGTACAGCAGCCAGAGCGTCGTGAAAAACATAAAACTGACAAGAATCAGAAGTATTGGACGCACAAATCCGTAGCCAAAGGCGGCCAGGATGGCGAGACTGAAAAAGACGAAGTACGCAGCCGCTCCGACGGACGCCAACGGAATGGAACCGAGATGAGCATACTTGCTGCTAAGGACTTCTGAGCAGCCTGAGATAATCGTGCAGCGCAAACTCTCTCCGGTGAGATCCTGGATCGTTAGATAGATCGCGTCGCCCAGACCGATTAAAGAAATGATGGCCGCAATCAGATAGAGCCAAACTATTTTTCTGGAAGAATCGCCGGTACCTGGCATAAATGATTTCTGTTTGAATGGTTATTGGGCTTAAGAATGAACTGTCTACAAAAGGACGATTGAGTCATCCTTCGGTCGACCGATAGGTTCGATCGGTTTGATTGGTTCGATCAACTCAGGCTCAGTTGTGAAGTCCAGGGATCGTCCGCGCGCCGGACAAAAGTCACAGTAATACCCCGCGCTCTCCTTACGATCTTCACAATCGTTACATTCGAGCGCCTGGCCGGTTTCCATCAACGCGTCCAGCAGCGGAATCAACTTGCGCCCGCGTTCCGTCAGTTCGTATTCGACGCGCCGGGGCAGGCCTCCGTAATTGTTGCGAAGTATCAGGTCGTCCTGCTCCATCTCGCGCAGGCGACCCATCAGTGTGCGGCTGCTTATCGGATGAAGATCTTCAAGCAGCTCTGTGGTTCGCTTGGGGCCAGCGAAAAGATCGCGGACCACGAGCATCGTCCACTTGTCTCCAATCAGTTGGAGCGCGCCGGCTATCGGGCAACCGTCGATTTTACGTCGTCGCACAGCTCTATCCTACAAAGAATTCCAAACTGCAGCACAAAAATACGCGTACTTGTGGATTTCTTCCAGCGTTCTTTTTAGGAATGGATATGCGAATGCGTTGGTGAGTCTAAAAAACCAGCAACCCGAAGGGTGGGACTTCGGGTTGCTGCCTGGTTTCAGCTAGCAGGAACTTCTGCTGGTATAGGTGCTGCTGGCTGCCACCTTGTCGGCGTGGGGATTCTGTTTTCGAGTCACCTTAAGTTAGCGCAAGTAATTAAGGCGCCTCCTGTAATTCTCCGCTTGTTGCCCGCCTTGTTTCGAAAGCCCCGACGCGCTTTCCTAGTGCGACTACTATGCCGCGCGCCGCATATATTCTTCCGTAATTCATTAAGCCTTTTCTGACCAACGATTTAGAAGCATTGAGGCGGGTGCTGACGGGGCGAGCCCGAAGGAATAAGCTGGCTTTTTAATATCAGAAGTGATAGTAGAGGTATCATTTACGATATGTTTCCTGCGGTTTGTGCGTGTGCAAGTTAGAGAGAGCGGCTGTTTTGCTTATGAATCCACGTCTTGTTGCGATAAGCGGCTCAAAAAAAGGCATGACTTTCCCTCTAACGGACGCTGAGGCGACGATTGGGCGAGAGTCTGTCAACACTATCTCACTGAGGCATCCTTCCATTTCCCGGCGGCACAGTGTAATTCGGAAAGTCGGCGAGGAGTTTACGATTGCGGATCTCGGTAGTTATAACGGAACCTTTGTAAATGGAATTCCCATCAAGGAACAGACACTCGCTCACGCCGATCAAGTAAGGGTGGGAAACATAGAACTGCTGTTCTTGTTGGAAGAAGGCGAAGACACCACTTCAGGCCATTTGGTTCGCTTATACGACTCAGATCCGGTCCCGCAAAGCTCAAAGGTCATAGACTCAGAAGCACTACTGCAGCAAACTGAGCGCGCACTAGTCCAATTCCCCGCAGGCGAGCGCGCGGCGCGAGATCTCGCTGCCTTGCTGAAAATTGCCACGCGTATCAATCGACTTCGCCGGACGCACGAACTGGTGCGGGAAATTCTCGACTCGATTTTTGAGATCGTACCAGTGGATCGCGGGGCCATCCTTCTGACACAGGGTGACAAAGAATTCACATCCGTCTACGGCAAACACCGGATGGGCGAAGGTAGTACCGTCCAGGTAAGTCGCACTGTCGTTGAGAGAGTTATCCAGGAAGGACTGGCGATCCTTGCGAATGATATTAAGACCAGCGACACCCTCAGCAGCGCTGAAAGTTTGGTAGCTGCCCAGATCAGTTCGTTGATGTGTGTTCCATTGATCGTCTTCGAGAAGATTCTTGGGGTCATTTACCTCGACACGACCGATCCGCTCGTCAGGTTCGACGAAGATCATCTGCATCTGCTGGCAGGCATAGCTGGAATAGCCGCCGTCTCTTTGGAAAACGCGCGCCAAATGGAATGGCTTGAGGGCGAGAACAGCCGGCTCAGATCAAGTTTAGCGATCGAGCACAACATGATCGGCGAAAGCGCCGCAATACAGGAAGTGTATCGCTTTATCCAACGTGTTGCGCCGGCAAGATCGGCCGTTTTAATTTGCGGGGAGAGCGGTACGGGCAAGGAATTGGCAGCGCATGCAATTCACGTAAACAGCCCGCGTGCTGCCCAGCCGTTCGTGCCGATCAATTGTGCTGCGCTAACCGAAACTTTACTGGAGAGTGAGCTGTTTGGCCACGAGAAAGGCGCGTTTACCGGTGCGATCAGCAAAAAAGACGGAAAGCTCGCGGTCGCGAACGGGGGAACAGTTTTTCTTGATGAAATTGGGGAGATGCCGTTGTCGATGCAGTCTCGGTTGTTGAGGTTCCTTCAGGATCACAGGATTGAACGGCTGGGAAGCACGCAGTCAATAAAATTGGATGTGCGTATTGTTGCGGCCACGAACCGCAACCTGGAAGAAGCGATCAAGGTCGGAACATTCCGCGCCGACCTCTATCATCGTTTGGACGTCGTGAAATTTACGATGCCCACTTTGCGCGATCGTCGGCAAGACATTCCTTTACTCGCGAGTTACTTTGCCGAAAAATATGCCAGGGAATGCAAGCGGACAATCAGTGGAATCTCGCCTGAGGCGCGTGCTGTGCTTCAAAATTATGATTGGCCCGGCAACGTGCGCGAGCTGGAGAACGCGATCGAGCGCGCCGCCGTCCTTGGCTCGTCTGAGACCATTGGCCCGGATGATTTGCCGCGACGTCTGCTCGACGCGACGGACGACGCGGACCCTACGAGCGCCAGGTACTATGACGCAGTCAAAGACGCGAAGCGCCAACTAATAATGAATGCGCTGGAGAAATCGAACGGTAATTACACGGAAGCCGCGAGAGCGCTGGGAATTCACCCCAACAATCTTCATAGAATCATCCGCACGCTCGATCTAAAGGCCGCGGTGACCAAATAGCGGCCCGCGATTCAAGTTGAGTCCTGGAGTTCAACCATCCGGCCGCAATTTTTTGACCGCGTTAAAGCCTGAAATCCAAACTAATCTGCAACGAAGCGGCAGGTCACGCGCGCAGGTTGATATTGTAAGTCTTGATCTTCGAGTTGAGAGTCGTGGGATTCATGCCCAGCAGGCGCGCGGCTCGCGATTGATGACCGCCGGTTTGATCGAGCGCGCGCCGGATCAGGTCGATTTCAAAACGTCGCACCTCGTCATAGAAGTTTATTCCGCGCCCTACGTCGATTCCAGATGACGCGCCGGCGCCCTCGCGCACAACTGCGCGAGCGGTTTGCGGATCGGCGATCTCCGGCCGCAGGCACTCGCGAGTTATTTCATCTCGCGGCGCAATCACCACCGCGCGCTCGATCGCATTTTCCAGTTCGCGCACGTTGCCCGGCCAGGAATAGTTTTCCAGCAGAGACAAAACCTCAGGGGCAATATGCTCGGAAACCTGCCGTCCATTCTCCTCATTGTATTTGCGGATAAAATGTTGGGCTAAAGGCAGGACGTCCTGCCGCCGATCTCTGAGGGGTGGCAATTCGATGGGCACGACCGAAAGACGGTAATACAAATCTTCACGGAACATACCCTGCCGCACGGCTTCCTTCAGATCGATGTTGGTTGCCGCAATGATACGCACGTCAACCCGCCGCGGACTGGTGTCACCGAGCGGCGTGAATTCGCGTTCCTGAATTACGCGCAAGAGACGTACCTGGGTCTCAGGAGGAATATCCCCTATCTCATCGAGAAAGATCGAACCGCCATCGGCAACTTCGAACAAGCCTTTCTTCGCCGCGACCGCGCCGGTGAAAGCGCCGCGCGTATGGCCGAACAACTCAGATTCAAGTAATTCAGTTGGAATGTTGGAACTGTTGACGGTCACGAACGGCTTGGTGGCGCGCGGGCTGGCTTCGTGGATAGCCTTGGCGATGAGTTCTTTGCCGGTGCCACTCTCGCCGGTGACCAGAATGGTCGAGCGCGCGGCCGCTACCTGTTCGACGACGCGGAAGATCTCCTGCATGATGTCGGAACGGCCGATGATCGCACCGCGATCGACCTCGCGGCTCATCGCTTGTCGAAGCGATCGCCGTTCTTCTTCCTTGCGTCGCCGTTTCACACCGGCTGCGACCTGGGCGCTGATGTGCTCGTTCTGAAAAGGTTTGCGAATGCACCCAAACGCGCCTTTCTCCCAGGCCGCGATAGCGGTGTCAAACGTGGCATACGCAGTGATCATTATCACCACTGCTTCAGGATCGAGTTTCAGAAACTCTTCGAGCGCGCGCAATCCGCCGATCCCCGGCATAGACACATCGAGGAGCACCGAGTCATAGGCCCGTTTGGTATAGGCATCCAAACCCTCTTCACCAGTTTTCGCCAGATCGACACGATAACCCTCGGACGAGAGCAAGGTCTCGAGCACGTCGCGCATTATTTCTTCATCGTCAACGACGAGAACAGATCCTTTTTTAGCCATGAGCGAACGTAGACATCCTCAGCCAAATAAACTTAGCGAAAGCTATACAGCGAGCTGAGATTATCACTGAAAAGAATCACAAAAAGCTAATGATGAACGGGCCAGGCTGCCGGTTTAGAGTGCGGCGGCCAGACGTGCGCGCGGATCGCGGGTGGGAAGCGTGATGCGAAATGTGGTGCCGGTCCCGGGCGTGCTGGACACGCTGATATGGCCTGAGTGCTCCTGCACGATGCCGTAGGTTACGGCCAATCCCAAGCCGGTGCCGCGGCCCACGCCTTTGGTGGTGAAGAAGGGGTCATAAATCTTGGCGACGTCTTCGGGATCAATTCCGACACCATTGTCGGCTACTTCGACGGTTAGCAGACCTTCCTCGCCATTGCGCGTTGCCAGCGTGATGCGGCCATCGCCATTGGCAATCGAATCACGAGCATTGAGTATCAGGTTTGTGAAAACCTGCTGCAACTTAACCGCGTTAGCATGAACCTGCGGCAATTCGTTGCCATAATCGCGAATGATTTCGATCTGACTGCGACGTAACTGCGGCTCAAGCAATTGCAGCGTATCGTCCAGCACCCGATGGACATTAACAGCGGTGAACTCAGCAGCGCCGCCAGTGCGCGAAAAATTCAAAAGGTTGTTGACGATGTCTGTCGCACGGTCCGCCTGGCGCCTGACCTTTTCCAGGAGGGCGTGTTTCGGATCGTTCTCCGGCAGCATGTTCAAAAGCATCTGCGTGTACGACGAAACTCCGGTAAGCGGGGTGTTGACTTCGTGCGCCACGCCGGCGGCCAATAAACCTATCGACGAGAGTTTCTCGCGCTGTTGCAATTGGTCTTCAAGATGAAGGCGCTCAGTCACGTCTTCGAAAACAACGAGCGCGCCGGTCTGCTCCTCCGAATCAGCCCAGAGTGGAGCCAGCGCTATATTTAGTATCAGTGAGCGGCCGGCGCGGGTGGCCGTGTGCAGCTTATAGATCTGGCGGGTTTGCCGCATGTTCCAGCCTTCCGGGCCCAGGACCTGATGCAAGACGTCGGCGAAATCATCCGCGAACAATTCTTCAACTCGCTTGTCGATTGCTTCTTCGCGGGCGATCGCAAAGATTTCCTCCAGCGCTGAATTGAGCCGCGTGATCCGGCCGTCCAAATCAACGGCCATCAAACCAACATTGATCGATTCGACGATCGATTCATTGAACTCCTTTAGGAGTTCGAGTTCTGCGGCCCGCTCTGTTTGTTCCTGATAGAGCAGGCTGTTCTCGATGGCCACGGCGATGTAACCTGAAACTGTGCGCAGGATCTCGACGTCTTCAGATGACAGCAAAGCGCCATCGGCGGATCGTCCCAGTCCAATCACGGCGACCATCCGGCCGCGCACCACACAGGGAACGTAGTAATGCAAGACGCGCCGCACAAACCCTTCGCCTTCGGGCGCGGTGTCGAGATCGTCGGCACGCACCACACCCGTCTCGGCGGAACGCGTGCGAATCATGTCTCGAAAATCGGCCGGCACGCTCATGGGGGCTGACAGCCCTGCGGTTCGGGCGACACGATATCCAGTGCTGGCGTACTGGTCTTCGATAAAGATAGCGAGACGCTCGACGTTCATGACCTCACGAAGTCGCTTAATGAGAGAATCCAGCAAGGGATCGAGCGCCGTGGTGGCCGAGATGGTGCGACCAAAATCCAGCAGGCTGTGCCGCAGGTCATAACGCCGGCCGTAGAAAATACGATCGACGCGTTCCTGCATAAAATTCTTGACCGGCGCGGCAATCATGACAATGACCGCCATCAAAGTTATCGAGAGAATCAGCCGCAGCGTGATTTCGCCGTTTGAAGCCACACCGCCTGAGGCGTAGCCGCCAACGAAATAGACGATTGAGCCGATGGCCACCGTGATGGCGAGCGTGGTGAAGGCATAAACCGCGGCGCGCCGAACGACCAGCTCAACATCCATTAAGCGATATCGAACGACCGAGTAACCCAATGAGAGGGGGATGAGAATCAAAGGCAGTATCGCGACATCACTCAAGGGCCCGGCGGTCTCGCCCATGATGTAGCCGGCTGCGTATAAGAGGCTGAAAGGCGCAATCGCCAGCACCGAGCCCCAGACCACCCACTTTAACTGCTGCCGCGCGACGGTGTTCTTGCTAATGATGAAACGTCGTACCAACAGAACCGCGCTCGCTATCAGAGCAATCGTAAAGTGAATGAACGATGCCTTATAAAACCGGGCCAGAAAGTTCGGCGAATAATCAAGCAGCTGATGAGGAAGTATTTTGACTAACTCATCGTGCAGGAAAATGACCGCCGTGAATCCCAGGAGCACGAACGCCGGCAGATACACGAGCACGGTGCGCCAGCGTCGCTCTTCGAAAAGGTGATACCGCACGGGGTAAATCGTGCTGAAGTGCAAGAACAGCGGCGCGAAAAGAACGAACCCGGCATTCCGCAGAAAACCAATCGCGAGGTCGAGATCTCTGTAGGTGCCGATTGGCGTGTAGAAATGAAATACAAAAGCCGCCAGGCACAGGCCGGCAAAATGCAGGACAAATGGAGCGCGACCGCCTTGCCGAAAGATTACAAACAGGCCGATGCAAAGATAAACGATGCCGATGAAATTGATATACAAGTCGCGGGCGGTCAGATTATTAACCGCGCCGAGGTTGTCGAGGTCTGCGTAATAATAACGAGTTTCAGGAGGGTACGAGGGCCGCTCGATCAGGTAATGAATCTCGCCTCCGACGCGCGCCTGGTCCAGGTACATCTGAACATGCTGGGAAGCAACAATCGGATCGCATCTAACGCCCCGGGTCAGGTCCTCGCATTTTTGGCCAGTCATGCTGATTGCCAGCAAATGGTCACCGGGATTCATGCGCGCTCTTGCCGCGGACGAACCCGGCACGATGGACCTGGCGACGATTCCCTGAGAAGTATCAACCCAGGTAACGCCGTCCCACGCTGGTCCTTGATGACTCAGGCGCTGAGAAAAATTCAGCGCCCCAGCGGCAATTAGCAGCACCGCCGTTACCAGCAGCAACCACGTTTTCCCGGTTAGCACTGAACCCTTCGTCATAGAAACGTACCGAACCCTGTCAAATTTAAGCAACCAATGTTCCAACGACGCGGCAAAAGCTCCTTTGGGTCGAAGAACAATGATGCTGGACTTGCAGCCATTTTCCTGACTTACGAGGCGACGGGATCGGGTTTCAAGCTGTCCATCTTTTCGTTCTCCTCCGAGAATTTGGAGAAGTATGGACTGTGGCTGAAAACAGCGGCGACGAGAGGCTGGTAGGACCGCGCCGTCTTTTTAATCAAAAACGAACTAGAATCCCACCGCGAAGCGAACGTGCATAGGTACCGGTTTCCAGTATCGTCTCGCCGTTGCTGGTCCGCGATTGGAAATCAAAAAGATTCCGCGCATCGATGATCGCCTGCGCTCGAACCGGCAGACCAAACGTCGGCAGATCCTGCGTTATTTCAACACTGAGCGAAGGGTCGTAAACGGCGAGTCGCCCCGCAAATGGATCGATGGCGAACACTGTCGCCTGCGGCGAAAAGCGAAACACCGTCTGGACATGAGTGCCTGTGGACAAATCACCCGCGACCTGCAGAGCTGCCGTTTGGAAAAATCCGTTGCTGAACAAATCCGCGGGATTTGTGATGCCCTGCGGCGAAAGTTTTTGTCCGCGGCCGAACGAATAACCGGCCGATGCGCTCCAGACGTGATTCAGCCGTCGCGAATAGACCACGCGCAAACCGCGCGCCGATCCATTCTGGTTCGCAACTTCGGCAATTGCCATTGATGGGTCACCGGAAAACGCGGATAAGGGCATCGCCATCAGACCCACGCCGCGCCCGCTGCTCATATCCATGAAAGCGGCGGCTTCGACGTTCGAACGATTATCGAGGACGCGCTGCATGCCGAATTCCAGACGCCGGCTTTGGCCCATCACTGCGCGCCCCCCGACGAAGGCCACGGCTTGTGTTGCCGTACGTTTGAAAAGTACCGGATCTTCTTCGAAATTCACCGCGCTTTGCAGGGTTGATTCGTCGCCGCCAGGCGCATACGAGGCCTTTAAACGTGTTCGCGCATTAGCGTCAAACTGAACTCCGAACCGCGGTGTGATCGCCGAATCGCCTCCTGCGCCGGTAAAGCGCGAGTAATCGACTCCCATCACCACAACTACGCCGTCGCGGACAATCCATTCGTCAACGGCTCGCACCGATACCTGGCCCAGACGATTTCGCGGGGAAGACTTTCCACCGATGACACTGGACAGTCGCGCGCCGCCGCCCGACAGGCTGAGCCGGTGTCGATCGTCCAGGCGCAGCCGTGCTGTGGTCTCGAAGCGCTGCGGCGCGTCAACGCCGATTCCGGTCTGACCGGCGAAAATAAGATCGATTGTTTCAGAGGCCGGCAGTGCGAGCGCGAAGTTGACGCCTTCATACGCCGAAGAAAACGGGCTGGACGAGGTTGCAAAGTAGGTTTCGGCGACTCCCTGCATGCGAACACGGCCACGCTCATCAGCGGCCGATTGGGTAACCTCAGTATTCGGGTCGTTAGCCTGTTCAACTGCAGCGATGGTCGAATCTTCCCCTTCGTTTGCCTGGAAGATCGAACGCCGGCTCTGCGCCGAGCGAAGCGTCCACTTAACATTGTCTCTGTCGCTGCGTTGATTGACGAGGGTCTTCGGCGAGTTTACCGGTTCCAAATTGAATCGGTATGCGATTTCAGCAGAAGGGTTGACCTGAACTGATTCAAACAAGACTTCACCAAAGCCCTGGGCGATTGCTCGCAGTGAATAGCGGCCCGCGGGGATTTTGGCGCTGAAGGAACCATCTGCCGCCGTGTAAGTTTGTTTTATTGCCTGTTTTGCGCCTTCGCGAATTAATTGAATGAGCGCGCCGCCCAGCGGGGCACCTTTGTTATCGCGGACGGTGCCCGTGATGGTGGCCAGACCGCGGGCGCCTGTACCCATAGCCGGCGTGACATTCAGTGCCAAAGCGAAGGCAAGAACCATCACGAATGCGCAAAGTTTAAAAAATATCTTCATCGTGGCCGGACCTCCGTCTCGAACCTTGCCGAGTTTCGCAGGGCAGTAGTGAGGCAAACCCGATTTTCTAACGTCCGTTCGATTCCCAATTTGCTTCTTTAAGATGCCTGGACGGTGCATTTGGAGTTGCTAATCTGCCAAATAGACCGCCTTGGGCGAAGGGAGACAGTCACCCGTCTGGATGGCACAATTTTCAGCCACTGGCTTGCTCATGTCAAGCTAAAGGTTCCCTTTCAAGCGAATTTTGCGCCGACTTTTTCACGTGTTAGGATGGACTATTGAAAAGCCGAACCACCCCCGTTTTTGTAAGCAAATGATAGATCAGGTGCAAACGACCCGTCTTCCGAGTGGTCTGACAATTTTGACGGAGCATATGCCCGGCCTACGTTCAGTCAGCCTGGGAATCTGGGTGCGGCGTGGCTCGCGCCACGAATCGATCGAATTGAACGGAATCTGTCACTTTATCGAACACGCCTTGTTCAAAGGTACGCGGCGGCGTTCCGCACACGAAATCGCGACCGAATCAGATCGTTTGGGGGGACACCTCGATGCTTACACCACCCACGAGATGACTGGCTTTGCGCTGAAAGTGGTGGACACGGAAATGGCGCGCGCGTTCGATTTGCTCGCCGATCTTCTGATGAATCCGCGCTTTGACGAAGACGATTTGGCTAAAGAGCAGAAGGTGATCATCGAAGAAATGAAGATGATCGAAGATACGCCGGACGAGTTGCTCACCGAGTTGTTTCACGAAAAGTACTTTCCAGATCATTCGTTGGGCCGGCCGATCGAAGGAAC
>DATISD010000395.1:0-3835 GCA_035469005.1 Pyrinomonadaceae bacterium
TTTTCTTTCGTAACGGTCTCCGACCGTCTGATGCGGTCAGAGACCGCGAGATTGTGAAGAGACCTTTGCGGCAAAGTCGGAGACTTGCCGCGCATCGGCGTGGCAGAGCCACCGATAACAAACGCGATAGACCTGGCAAACTTCAACTGAGAACTGAGCATTACTAATTTGCTTTACATCGCGGTTGATCTCGGGGCGGGAAGCGGTCGCGTGTTTCTGACCGGAGCAGCGCCCGGAGAACTGTTGCTTGAAGAGGTGCGACGCTTTCATGATCCGCCGGCGCTGCGGGGCGGTCATCTGCGCTGGAACTTCTCGAAAATTTTCGCAGAGATAAAGACCGGCGCGCGTGAAGCGGGTGAAAGAGCGCGCGCGCTCGGCCGGGCCATTAAGAGTATTGGTATTGATAGCTGGGGTGTTGACTACGGAATCATTGACCGGGCGGGGGACCTGATTGAAGATCCGATTTGCTACCGCGACGGACGGACGCAGGGGATTTTCGCACCGGTTTTTGAGCGCGTGTCTCGCGCAGAGATCTACCAGCGCACCGGCATTCAGCTGCTGGAATTCAACACTCTATTTCAGCTTTATGCTCAAGCGCACGCGGGCCTGCCTGATACGGCCCGGCTGCTGCAGATTCCGGACTTAATTAATTTTTTTCTCAGCGGCAAAGCGGCCAGCGAATATACAAACGCAACCACGACCCAGTTGGTCGGCGCGCGAACCGGCGCCTGGGATGTTGAACTAATCGAGCGCCTCAATTTGCCGGCTAGTCTTTTTGCCGAGATGGTGCCGGCAGGCACAAACCTGGGACCTCTTAAAAGCTCGATTGCTGCCGAACTGGAACTGCCGGATGTAGACGTCGTGGCGCCGGCGACGCATGACACTGGCAGTGCGGTGACGGGAACTCCGTTGGCCAAGGGCTGGGCTTACATTTCGTCCGGCACCTGGTCTCTGGTGGGCGTGGAACGCAACGACGTCTTAATAAACGAAGAAGTCTCCCGACATAACTTTACCAACGAAGGAGGGGCATTCGGCACGATCCGTTTTCTCAAAAACGTGATGGGCCTCTGGATTCTCGAATCGTGTCGCCGGGAATGGAAGGAACGCGGGATGGACGCGGATTATGATGGACTCCTCGGCCGGGTGGCAGCGCTCAATGGTTATCAGGGATTCATCTTTCCCGACGATCAACGGTTCTTCAATCCCCCCAGCATGCTCGAGGCGTTGGCGTCACAGCTAAATGAAAGCGGACAGAATATGCCTGACGAGCCGGCCAAAGTCGCCAAAATAATTCTGGATTCGCTGGCGTTCCGGTATGCTTCGGTGCTGCGCCTGATCGAAGCGCTTACCGGAGAGAAAATTAAGGGTGTGCATATCATCGGCGGCGGCAGCCGGAATGCTTATTTGAATCAAGCAACCGCAAACGCAACCGGCTTATCAACACTGGCCGGACCTTCTGAGGCGACGGTGATAGGTAACTTGCTGGTCCAGGCAATCTCTGCCGGACGCTTTAAATCATTGGAGGAGGCCAGAGAGTTTCTCGCGCAACATATGCAGTTGCAGAAGTTCGTCCCCCGGGTCTCTGCCACGTGGGAAGAAGGACAACGGCGTTACGACGCAATTGAAGCGCGTTACCTGCGTGTAACGTAAGCAGCCGGCAAAATGCAGGTCTCACTATTCGTCACCTGTCTGGTCGATCAATTGTGGCCGTCGATTGGTACGTCGACGGTCGAAGTGTTGCAGCGCGCCGGTTGCAAAGTTGTCTTTGACGAGCGGCAGACTTGTTGTGGTCAGCCCGCTTTTAATACCGGATATCGCTCGGAGGCGCGAGCGCTGGCCCGGAGATTCATCGAAATCTTCGAAGGCTCCGCAGCGGACGCTATCGTCAGCCCGTCGGGATCTTGTACTGCGATGGTTCATCATTTCCGCGATCTGTTTTCGGATGATGATGAGTGGCGGGCCCGGGCCCAGGCGCTTGCCGCGCGCACCCACGAATTTGGATCTTTTCTGGTGAACGTTTTGGGCATCGAAGACGTGGGGGCAAGTTTTAACGGGCGCGTGGCTTGGCACGATGCGTGTCACGGATTGCGCGATCTGAATATTCACCGTGAGCCGCGTCGGCTCATACAGAATGTGCGCGGGGTTGAGTTTGTCGAGATGGCCAACGCCGACGCCTGCTGCGGCTTTGGTGGAACTTTTTCGGTGAAGTATCCCGAAATTTCGGTGGCCATCCTCGACAATAAGATTGAAGCGATTGAAAAAGCCGGCGTCCGGGCAAGTGTCTCGAGCGATGCGAGTTGCTTGATGCAGATCAGCGGACGGCTGACTCGAAACGGATCCGCGGTGAAGCCAATGCATCTGGCTGAGCTACTCGCCGCGCGCGAAGATGTACAGCAGACGGTCTAGTTTGCGGCTTTACCTGCAGATTGCGAAGGACCCGCAGACTGGACAGGCTGCGGTACAACCAAATCGAAGCCGTACAGCAGACTGTCTAGTCTGCTGACTGGAGCGCAAGCGTCCTCGCTTGCAAGCGCCGCTTACACACATCAGCAACCGAGACGGTTGCGCTCCAGTCTTTTGGTGCAGTGATTTTCCTGATGAATATCCAGGAGCAAATTACCGCCGCGAACGTGTCGCACGGGACGCCGGAAACGTTCGATCAGAATGCGCGGCGTGCCTTAGGCGATCCTCAGTTGCGCAGGGCGCTGCGTAACCTGGCCATCACGTTTGGTGAAAAGCGCGCGCAGGCAATTGCTTCGCTCGATGATTGGGAAGGTTTGCGCGAACGGGCGCGCGCCATCAAAGATGAAACTCTCGCTCACCTGGACAAATATCTCGCAGACTTCGCCGCCAATGCCGAGCGCGCCGGCGCACAGATTCACTGGGTTGATGACGGCAAAGACGTCTGCCGGCTGATCGTCCGGTTGCTTCAGGAGCGCCAGGCAAAAAAGGTCGTCAAATCGAAGAGCATGGCGACCGAAGAGATTCACCTGAACGCAGCGCTGGAAGCCGCGGGCATCAGCACCGTCGAGACAGATCTCGGCGAATGGATCATTCAACTTGCAAGGGAAACGCCGTCGCACATCGTGGTTCCGGCAATTCACAAGTCCAAGAAACAGATTGCGGAACTTTTTGTTGAAAAGTTAGGAATCGAGCCGACGGATGATGTAGCCAGGTTAACGAGCGCCGCGCGGCGCATCCTGCGGCAACGCTTCGCCGAAGCAGACGCCGGAATTAGCGGTGTCAATTTCGGAGTAGCCGAGACCGGCAGCATGTTGATTTTAGAGAACGAAGGCAACATCCGCCTGACCACGAGTCTGCCAAAGATACATATCGCCCTGATGGGAATTGAGAAGGTAATTCCACGTTTCGCCGATCTCGACGTGTTTCTGAAACTGTTGCCCCGATCAGGAACCGGGCAACGTTTGACCGCATATCAGTCGGTGATTACCGGCACCAAAAAGAATCCCGATGAGGAAGGTCCCGAGGAAGTCCACATTATCCTGATGGACAATGGACGTTCACGGATGCTGGGGCACCCGGTGACGCGACAATCGTTGGCGTGCATTCGCTGTGGCGCGTGTCTGAATGCTTGTCCCGTCTATCAGCAGATCGGCGGACACGCGTATGGTTCGGTGTATCCGGGACCAATCGGCGCGGTAATCACGCCACAATTGATTGGCCTTACGAAAGCGGCGCAGTTGCCTTATGCGTCTAGTTTGTGTGGCGCCTGCCGTGAAGTTTGTCCCGTCAAAATCGACATTCCAGAGTTGCTGTTGCACCTGCGCGCACAGATAGCCGAAGGGACAGCGAGCACCACAGCTGCACCCGCAGG
>DATISD010000396.1:0-2843 GCA_035469005.1 Pyrinomonadaceae bacterium
CAATGGAACATGGCTTCTCCGCTGGAAGCCGACACGATCGAGATGGCCGAGTACTTCTGGTACTTCAATTACAACAAGGCGCGCCGCGAACTCAACTTCACGCCACGCGATCCGGGCGACACGCTGAACGATACTGTGCAATATGTGCGCGAGAATTTTTTGGGCGGAAAGTAGTCCTGAGGTTGATGGAGTCAGTACCGGGAGCGATAGCGACCGGGTCTCAAAAAACTGCGCTTCATGATAGGCAACGGTTTACCCGGTCGCTATCGCTCCCGGTGCTGACCGTGCCCTCACTCACGCTCGGGCTGCTAACACGCTACTCAACATCTTTCTCATCAACATGAAACTTATGCATGATTCGGTGGGCGACCGGCGACAGCATTATGCCCATCAGCGCAATTACGACGAGGCCACTGTACAAAGCGTAAATTGAGGCGAAGAGCTTGGCGCCATCGCCGTGCAACTCGTTCACGGGACCCATGCCGCCGAGGATCATCGAGGCTTCCAGCAACGAATCAACCAAATCAAAGCCGGCAATGAAATGGTAACCGGCGATCCCTATACAGAGCGAGAAAAGAATTAAAGCCAGGGCGATGCTGAGGGCGCCGAGTATACGCTTGATGAAGATTGAGCGGGGCGCAAGCTCGTCAGGTCTGCGCTCATATCTCCACCAACTTGCCGCCTGAGCTTTCGGCTTTCGTTTTGCCACAAGCCATCCTTTAGGGAAAACGAACACGCAATGAGCGCGGCATGATTTCAAACGTTGCCGGCAGACGCCCCACGACTTCGCCATCCAGTTCTACGCGGATCAACTCGTCCTTTTTCACTGGGCGCGCGACGACTTGTTTGGCGAGAGTGTGCGTCACCTCGTTCATGCTCAAATGCGCGCCCAGATAAAGCCTGGGTGCATTGGCCAAAATTCGAAACGAACTGGCATCGCCGATCGTTATGACATCAAACCATCCGTCTTCGACTTTGGCGTCGGGCGCTATTTTCATCCCCCCGCCGTAGTATCGAGCGTTGGCCACACAAAACTCAGCGATGCGCAGACGGCGCTCCGGGTGCTCGTCAAGTTGAACCTTAACCTCGGTGCGTGACGCAGTGAACGTCGTTTGCACCGTCGCCGCGGCGTACGAGAGTTTGCTGGTCAGCTTGCGCGGCGTGAATGCCGGAATCCACTTGGTTGCTTCGCCGCTCGAAGTGCGGTGTAAAACGTCCGTGCTCATGCCAAAACTGGCGACGTTAACAAAGAAGCGCGTTTCGCGCTCGCCCTTATCATTGACGAAGGTCACGCGGCCGGCGTCAATCTTTCGCGTGCGGCCATCTCGCAGGGCGCGCGCGGCGGCGGCGATGTTCGCGGGCATGCGCAGCGTGCGGCGAAAATCGCTGCCCGTGCCTCCCGGGAGAATTCCAAGTTCAGCCTCCTGATTTGATTCAATAATGCCGTTCGCAACTTCCGAGATGGTGCCGTCGCCGCCGCAGGCAATAATCAGTTTCGCTCCCTGGTGGGCAGCTTCCGCGGCGAGCTCGCGCGCGTGGCCCATGGCTTCGGTGAACGCTACGGTGAAGGCGCCAAAGTGCGTCCGCAGGTCACTGGCGATTTTGGGCCAGTTCTCGCGGGTCGCACCCTCGGCCGAGGCAGGATTGACGATAACCAGGGGCAATGCCATAGAAGCATTTAACCACAGAGGACACAGAGAAGAATAAGCACGTATTGGAATTTGTACCTCCCCGTACTTAAGTCTTGCTCCTCTCTGTGTCCTCTGTGGTTAAATTGTTTTGATCGAGCACGCGATCCGTTTCGCCCAGTTCGGCAATCTTGCTCATCACAAATTCCCCGATCTCTTTGTAAGTTCTTACATGATCCTTTTTGGCGATGAAATCAGACAGGTCCAACTGCTCCCCAAAGTGTATGCGAATCTTGTCTCCACCGAACCAGTTGCCCAAAACCTGTTTCGGCAGATTATTACCCAAACCGGCAATGAAAACCGGCACGACCTGTGGATTTGCTTCTTTAATTAGTTTTCCAATGCCCGGCTGCGGTCGCAGGTACGAATAAGGATCGTTGTTCTTGTTGCGTGTGCCTTCGGGGTGAAACCCGATCACGTTACCCGCGCCTTCGCGACACAACTGCGCCATGCGCCGCATTGAGTACTTATCAAACGCGCGTTTCTCAGGCATTGGGTTCCGGCCGGTCACAAAGAATGGTGGGTACATTGACCACCATCCCATAATTAAGTTAACGAACATTCCAGCTATGGACTGGTAATAGAAACGCCCGCGGACCGGAAAGAAAAGTTGCTTGCGCCATCTTGTCTCACGAAAGAGTGTGGTCGAAACCACGTACATGTCGAAGAACGATCGGTGGTTTGCTACTAATACCACGGGGCGTTCGTGATCGACCGCTTCAACATTCTCGAGACCATAAACCCGCATCAGGTTGTAAGTCGAGATGTGAATCCAGCCCGCGCCGAAGAAACTCTGACACCAGGTCCAGAAGCGTTTCCAGCGGCCGAGATTCATGCGATGCGTGACGCGAAAAGCGAACCGCTCAAAGGGAGAAAGGGCAGCGAGTTCTTCGGGAGTGGGGAGAAGGACTGGTCCAATGTCCAACGTCCCATGTTCAATGTTGGCCTTATCTGCGTCGATGCCGCGAGCGTTGCCGAAGTCCTCTGCCTTCGACTTTGGGCCTTGGACGTTGGACATTGGACTTCTTCTTAATCTATCGAAAAGTACCGCGCTTCCGGATGATGGACGATGATCGCGGAGGTTGACTGCTCAGGATCGAGCTGAAATTCTTCGGTTAGCTCAACGTCGATGCGCGAAGGATCCAGCAGCTCAAA
>DATISD010000397.1:0-2783 GCA_035469005.1 Pyrinomonadaceae bacterium
GGTTATTTCGCGAGTCGTCGAATTGTATCCGCCGTTGTCGACGACATTGCCGGTTTTGTCCACCAGCTCAAGTTTGACTCGATGCTTGCCGCTAATCCAGCCGCTGAGCCAGATTGGTTCCCACTTTTCCAGGTATTTGGCTTCGCCGTCGTCCACTGAGTAGCGCACACGATACTCGCCGCCATCGCCCTGCAGTTTCGCGTTCAGCAGCCAGAAATCGATCATGATCGGATCGGCGTCTTCCCCTTTGTATTCACCCTTCGGGCGGCTGTAGGTGAGCAACGGCTTCGCCGGATCGATGTTGCCCGCCTGGCTCGGCGCATAGTCTTTGCCTTCGCGTGCCGGAGTTGGACTACTCGCGGCTGTTTCCGATTTCATCGCCGGGCTCTTCGCGGGATTGGCCATCGTTTGTCCATTGTTCGTGGTGGTTGGTTTGCTGGTATCGCCGCCGCCTTTGACCGTGAACGTGACCATTTGAAATGCCGTTTCGTTTTTGTAGCTTTCATGCCACGGCCGCGACGGAAATACGCGCAGCGTGTGTTTACCTTCAGAAACATTGCGCAACTCGAATGGCTGATTAAGTTCGTAGTACGCCTCGTAAGGTTGATTGTCGAGGATCACGTGAATGTGATTCCCCTTCTGCGTAGCTGGATCTTTATGCGGCATGTAACCCTTCAGATCGCCGCTAAGATCAAGTTTCACTTCGACAGTAGAACCGTTGATCGTAGCGTCTTTCGCCGGCGAAATAATCTTTATCGCCGGTGCGGCCTGGTCCTGCTCTCCGCGTGCCTTCATCATGTCAGCAATCTTTTGCGGCCGCGGAATGACCGTCAGGCTCTGCGCTCCCGGAGGCGTCGCCTGAGTAGTCGCCGTGGTGTTGGCGTTCTGGCTCGACGGTTCACAGCCCGCGATCAGCATGATCGAAACAAAGCCAGTAAGAAAAACCAGAGAACGGTTCCGCATTCTCATATAACCCTCCGATTCAACTTTGAATACCAGTTAACGAATTGCATTATCGCAAAAAGTGGGCAGGGGACAAGTGTTCCGCGAAAGGGATACCTATTGGTTGTAGTTCCGCCTTCAGGCGGCGTGGTATTTTTCGCTGACCGCCTGAACGCGAGACTCCGAACTAAGACCGTTGCCCGCTTACGCCGCGATTGGTTGTGCTTTCTGTTGACGCAGCCGCCGTTCGACGTCGCTCCAGTCGATGTTCGAGAAGAATGCCTCGATGTATTTTGGCCGATCTGCCGGCTTGTAATCGAGGATGAAAGCATGCTCCCAAACGTCCATTACCAGCACTGGAACGAAGCCCGCGACGTTACCTGTTTCATGCAGCGTTATCCAGTGATTCGACAACGCGCCGTTGCCGGGATTCTGATAACAGATGGCCCAACCAACTCCGCGCATCTTTCCGATGCCGACAAAGTCTGCTTTCCAGATTTCATAGCTGCCGAAACTTTGTTCGGCCGCATTGCGAAAAGCCGAATTGGTTTGTGGATCGCCCGTGCCGCCGCCGGTTTTCAAGTTGTCAAAGTAGTATTCGTGCAACACCATGCCGTTGTATTCAAAACCCAGCCGGCGAGTCAGCTCGGAATATTCGGCAAACTCGTCCTGGTCTACTTTGGCGTCTTTGACGAACTCGGCAATCTTCTCGTTCAGTTTGTTCGTTTCCTTCACATAACCTTCGTAGAGCTTGAAATGCATTTCCAACGTCTCATCAGAGATACCCTTCAAGTTGCTCAAATTGAATTGTCTTGCCTGGTAAGCCTTCGAACCCATGGTCGCCTCCTAAAATTGCAAACAGAAATGAGCTTTCACCAACAGATGAAAGTATTGTCATCGATTTTCAAACGAAAGTGTGGCGAAGCGATGGAGAGGAAGAGCCAATAGTGTTGCGAAAAGCGACGGACAGGTCGCTCTCAGGATTTCATCCGCAGATTACGCAGATTCCACAGATTTAAGGGAGAATGAGCGCGTGGCATTGGTTTCCCGGAAGGTTCGGCTTCGGACGCCACAAAACCGCAAACCCTGGAGCCAATCTGCGTAATCTGTGAAATCTGCGGATAGTTCTTCGCGGATTATTTCCCGCCGAAAATCAGCCAGTCGCCGTGCGAAGTGCCCATGAACAGGAGCATCGGCAGCGAAAGCCAGGTGTTAGTTCGCGACGCAATGAAGGCCTGGCGCGCGAGTTCAGGTGCGGCAGGTGGGCCGCCCGTCAACGCGCCAATGATTCGCTTATTCGCCGGCCAGATAATTCCCCAGACGTTCAAGAGCATGATGATGCCCATCGCCCCGCCCACGCCGATCGAAAGCGTTTTGTTGCTGGCAAAATGCTGTCCATTAACGATCAAGCTCGAATCCAGCCATTTCAAAATGACAATCGACATGGCGACGGTCAGAATGAGTGCCACGATGGCGAAGACGCGACCGTCTTTGATTAGGGCCGGCACCTTCTTAATAATCAGGAACTCGATGAGGAAGGTAATGATCGGAATGAAGAACCAAACGATCAGAACTATCCGGCCGCTGACGTTGGCGCCGGTCGTGTTCGCAGCTCGCACGTCGGTTCTGGCGATGTACATCGCGTAATAGCCCAGTCCGGCGATTACTGTAACTAATGCGCCCCAGCGAAAATACCAGAGCGCGGGCAAAAGCAGATCCGGATTCACCTTCTTTTTTGTGTCGGCATCGAGCTTTTTCTGGAGCGGCACGTTCACGAGGTTGAAGAAATAGAGCAGTCCAATCCACGTGATGCCGGCAACAAAGTGAAACCAGCGCAAGAT
>DATISD010000398.1:0-2562 GCA_035469005.1 Pyrinomonadaceae bacterium
ATCCGCTGGATGAAAAGACCGAGCAGGGCGCAATCGTGAACAAGACGCAGCTTGAAAAAGTAAAGTTTTATGTCGATCTCGCGCAGAAAGAAGGCGGTAAAATCGCGCTCGGCGGTTCTGCGCCGCAAGCGCCTAACGAACGTTGCCGCGAAGGTTATTTCTTCCAGCCGACGATCATTACTGGCCTGTCGGTTTCATGCCGCACAAATCGCGAAGAAATTTTCGGCCCGGTAGTAACAATCACGCCCTTCGACAGCGAAGAAGAAGTGATCAATCACGCCAATGATGTCGAATATGGCCTCTCGTCGAGCGTTTGGACGCAAAACCTGAGCCGCGCCCATCGCGTCGCCGAGCGAATCAACACCGGCACGGTCTGGGTGAATTGCTGGCTAGTGCGCGACCTGCGCGTTCCATTCGGCGGCATGAAACAGAGCGGCGTCGGCCGCGAAGGCGGCGAAGAAGCGTTGCGTTTCTTCACCGAGTCGAAAAACGTCTGCATTGCGAAATAATCGAGCGTCGAGGTAATTGTTGAGAGTCAGAACGCTGGCATTCCTATTTGTCTCACTTTCGGTGGCGCCCGCTATCGGCCAGCCGGCGGCCATTGTTCCTGAAACAGTCGTTGTTCCCAGCGGGAAGCTGCGTCTTAAAGCGTTTTTCTGGAAGCCAAACGGGCCGGGTCCTTTTCCAGCGGTTTTATTCAATCATGGCTCGGGCGGCGCCAACGCGGATTATACGGCCGGTTTCCCAATCACGGAAGCTGCCGAAAAGCTTGCGCCGCTGTTTCTGAAACATGGCTACGCATTTCTCTATTTATTTCGCCGCGGACAAGGCCTTTCAGCAGATCAAGGGCGGTTCATGCAAGACATCTTGCGGCAAGAAGAAACAGCGAAAGGCAAAGAAGCTCGGCAGCACTTGCAGTTCATCCTGGCCACCACGGATCACCTCGACGACGTGACCGCCGCTCTGTCATTTCTGAAAACTGCACCTGCAATCAACGCCAAACGCATTGCGATTATCGGCCACTCGTTTGGCGGTCAACTAACACTGCTCGCCGCCGAACGCGACCACACTGTTCGTGCTGCGGTGACATTTGCGGCTGCTGCCGGTTCATGGGAGCACTCGCCAGAATTGCGCGAGCGACTCCGAGCAGCGGCGGAAAAGATAACGGCGCCGACCATGCTGATTCAGGCGGCAAACGATTACAGCACATCGCCCAGTCAAAAAATGGCCGACGAACATCGCCGTCTGCACAAATCGTACCTTTTAAAAATCTATCCGCCCATTGGTCAAACGTCGGACGACGGGCACAACTTTCTCTATCTTGGGATTCCTCAATGGGAGCACGATGTCTTTGGATTCCTTGACGAACACGTAAAGCGTTGATCGCGTTTCTGCATGCGAAGCGCACGGGCTGCGTTGTTGAGAAGTTCAGGGGTTGAGAGTTGAGTCATGGATGAGCAAGACGATTCGCGGGAGCTGTCTGTGTGGTGGCGTGTGGTTTGAAGTTGATCCGCCATTTATTCAAGCGAGTCACTGTCATTGCGAACGTTGCCGCAAGCATTCCGGCACAGCCGTTTGCACTCAGGCCCGTGTTTTGCGCGAGCAGTTCCGTCTGCTTCAGGGGAAGGAATTGATTAAGGTCTATGGAAGAGGCGAAGGCGCGGTAAAAGCGTTCTGTTCAAATTGCGGTTCGAGTTTATTCGGTGGCGATTGGCCGGACGGCCCGCAGGTATCGATTCGGATGGGGGCGTTCGATGTTGATGCAGGAATTCGGCCTCAATTTCATACTTTCGTCGCCGATCGCGCGCCGTGGGATACGATCACCGATGATCTTCCACAGTATGCGGAACGGCGGACATGAACAAAGTCAAAACAGTTGAGGGTTAAGAGCTGAGGGTTGAGTGTCAGACATGTGTCGAGCCATCAAGACCCTGCATAATTTTTCACCACCCGCGACGAATGACGAGATTCGCGCTTCATCGCTCCAATTTGTTCGGAAGCTTTCCGGATTTACAAAGCCGTCGCGCGCAAACGAAGAAGCATTCAATCGCGCGGTGGATGACGTGGCCCATGCCGCCCATCATCTTCTTGAATCGCTGGTCACCAATGCGCCACCGCGGGATCGCGAAACGGAGGCGTTGAAGGCGAAAATGCGATCGGCAAAGCGATATGGGACAGCCAAGACCATTGCGGCCTGACGGATTGTTCAAGGTCGTTGTTCAGGAAATATTTTCATTAGTTTGAGTGTTACAAGATGAAACCGATTACCGGTGGGTGCGCCTGCGGAGCGATTCGTTATGAAGTTACCGCGGAACCAATTGTGACGTTCAATTGTCACTGCCGGGATTGCCAGAAAACAACCGGCGGAGGGTACACTCCTGTTTTCTATGTCCCGGCGAACGCGTTCAAGATTACCAAGGGCACGCCGAAATACTTCGGCACAACCAGCGAAATGATGGGCGACAATGTGCGCGGTTTTTGTCCGGAATGCGGTTCGCGATTGTTTGGGGGCAAGAGCGATTTCGGACAAGGCATCGCGGCTGGGACTTTGGATGATCCGAG
>DATISD010000399.1:0-3312 GCA_035469005.1 Pyrinomonadaceae bacterium
TGCAGACCAACAAGCTGGTATTTTCAAAGTTGTCGGGCGGCGCGTTGATTCAGGACATGGCCCCCGCCACAAATGATCAAGAACCCTTGTCGGCGCGGTCCGGAAGTGTTGGTCTCCCGATACCGCAAGCCGCTAAAGAGAAGGCTGCCCGCAAGGGTCAGGGCCGCGGAGAGAAGTCTGAAAGCTAACTAGAGAAGTGCCCCCCAAAGGATTGGCGCCGGAGCTTGCGAAGCTTCGGCGCCTTTTCATTTTTTAGCAAGGCGCAAACGGCGGAGAGCCGCGCGAGCAGCTTCGGAAAGGTACGGGTCGTGGGAAGCGAGAGCAGCTTCCAGGGCGGACGTTGCCGAGGAATCACCAATCAGTCCCAGCGCTTCTGCGGCAGCGCGACGGACATCAAGAGAGTTCGTCTCGTTTGTCAGCGCCGCAATCAAAGGCTCAACACCCGCGCGGCTGCCGATCTCTCCCAATGCCTGAGTGGCGGAACGGATCACGAAGTCGTTTTCGCGTTTCTTTGACTTGTTGTTAGGCGAGGCGCCCGAAAGGACGTGGGCCAACGCCGGTACGGCAGATTCGTCTCGAATATGGCCCAGAGCAACGACGGCAGCTGTGCGAACGGAAACTTCTTTCTCCGTGGTCAATAATTCGACCAGAGGCTGGACCGCGGATCGGCTGCCCGTTTCGCCCAGGGCATAGGCACTCTCGCGACGAACGAATTCCAGCTTATCTTTCAACAGCGGCAACAAAAGTGTCGATGCCTCGGCAGCCGGCAGCGATGTGATCGCATGCGCGGCCGTTACGCGAATCATCGGCTCAAGGTCGTTAATGCCTGGGATCGCGGCGCGCGAAGCGTCCGCATGCTTCATGGCTCCCAACTTCATCAATGCATCGCGCCGCTCTTCGACTTCGCCTGAAGTCAACCGCTGCTTTTGTTGTTCAATTCGACGTTGCAGAGGCGTAAGCGGATCATTTTGCTGGGCAAACGAATCCGGACTCGCGCACAGCCCGAGGGCCATTAACGCAAGCACGACGCGAAATAAACCAGGAGTGCGAAGGTTAACCATCTGAAAACTGTAACATTAAACTTACGATCCGGTATCGATGCGCGAAGCAATCCCGTGCAGTGTGTCGATAATCAAAACCGCTATCGGCGGATAGAAAAACAGATCCGAAATCATCAAGGCAGTCGGCGAAAACCCTGTGCTGCCCGAGGCGGGCACATGATGCCGAAACAAGAGCGTCAGATCGGAAAAGAAGTCCTCGGCCTGCCAGCCAATTAGCAGTCCCACACCCAGGCTAATCGCATAACCGCCCACGAGGAACGCATAAGCTGAAAACCGGGTGAAAGGCCTCTGAGGCGAGTCATCTTCCTGCGTAATCGAATAATGAATTGCATCGGGCTTGTAGGTGTAGTGTTGGAAGTACTCTCTGAGCCTCTTGATTAGATGCCAGACACCCAACGCAAACAGCGTCAACAAAATTCCGCGGCCGGCCAGACCAAAGGATTGCCAGAGCGGTGGCTTGATCATGGCCACAAAAAACGTCGACAGAAACAGCGAGACTGTGGTGAAGACCGCGCGCTGCCTCACCAGGTTCTCGTGCCGGTCATGCTCGAGAATCTGATTTACGACGCGGTCCCAACGCGCCTGCGCTGCGCGAGCTCGCTGCGCATGAGGATTATCGGAATGCAGAATTGAGGAAGTTCCGTTCCTCTGTTTGATCAGTTGCTGATCGTGAAAGGCGCGTTCCTGCGGATCGATCAGTGTGTGATAGGCGAGGGACAACAGCGCAAATTCCCGCGCCGATTTTTCAGAGCCTCGATTCACGTCCGGATGACGTTTTCGGGCCAGCTTGCGGTAAGCGGATTTAATTTCAGTCGTGGTTGCCGACTGCTTGATACCCAGCACCTGATAGTAATCGGTCATCGCAAGGGGAACTTCACAGACTGGGCGGCCTTGCCGCCCATTTTCAAGGACGGCCAAATATTATCATCTTCGAATCGGCGTGAGCGAGTGGTAAGATCCCGCGCCCTTAGCGGGCCGACCATTCAATGAATTCAATAAGAGTCCGAACCGCAACGCCCGTCGGTCCCTTCGAACGATAAGGGGTCGCTGGATCGCCCCAGGCGGTACCGGCTATGTCCAGATGTGCCCAGGGTGTGTCTTCGGCGAACTCCTTGAGAAATGCGGCCGCCGTAATGGTGCCCGCTTTTTTTCCGCCCACGTTCTTGATGTCGGCAATGTCGCTCTTGATCTGCTTCGTGTATTCGTCGTCGAGCGGCAACTGCCAAAACCGTTCACCAACTTCTTTACCAGCAGCTATGAATTGCTCAATCAACTCCTGATCGGTACCGAGAATCGCAGTGTTAACGTCGCCAAGCGCGATCGAGACGGCCCCGGTAAGGGTGGCCATGTCGATGATTTTCGTCGCGCCGAGTTTCTTGGCGTAAGCGATCGCGTCCGCCAAAACCAGCCGGCCCTCAGCGTCAGTATTGATGACTTCGATTGTCTTTCCCGTCATCGCTTTCAAAACGTCGCCTGGTTTCGTCGCCTTGCCTGAAGGCAAATTCTCCGAACATGGCGCCACCCCGAGGACCGGAATCGAAGGCTTCAGCTGAGCAATTGCCCGCATGGTTCCGATGACGGTGGCGGCGCCCGTCATGTCGTACTTCATAAGTTCCATGTTCTCGCCGGGCTTCAGGGAGATGCCGCCCGAGTCGAAAGTAATTCCCTTTCCCACGAGCGCCAACAGGTCTTTACTGGATCGGAACCTCGACGGCTGATACTTCAAAACGATCAATTTAGGTGGTTCATCCGAACCGCGGGCGACGCCCAGCAAGGATCCCATGCCGAGCTTTTCCATTTGTTTTTGATCCAGCACGTCAACACTGAGGCCGAACTCTTTCGCGACGTTTTTTGCGCGATCCGCCATGATGGTCGGCGTCATATACGCGCCAGGTTCGTTTGCGAGGTCGCGTGTGAAATTGATCGACTCGCCGATGATCCGGCCGCGCTCAGCACCACGGTTCAATGCCTTCTCATCGCCGCCTTCGACGACCACAGTCACCGCATCGATTTCGCGTTCCTCTTTGTCTTTCGTCCGGTATTTGTCGGGCTCAAACAGGCCCATGGTCGCGCCGACCACTACCGTCTGGGCGATCTTCTCACTGTCACCATCCGCGCGAGGAATAATCCCGATCGACTTCACGTTCTTGCTCCGCAGGAAGCGTGTGGCGGTGCCAGCCATCTGAATTATCTTCGCCGGTTTGTAATCCTGGCGATCACCGCATCCGATCAACAGAATTCGTCGCGCCTT
>DATISD010000400.1:0-3716 GCA_035469005.1 Pyrinomonadaceae bacterium
CGCTCGCGGTTCTGTAACTCTCGCTCATTTGTCTCGCGCAGAATTCGAAATTCCTGGGCGAGACGCCCGCGTAGCGAGCGGGATCAGGACGGTACTTTCTTCCAACCGCCTATGTATTAATTCCAATTCGATCTGGCAATAGCCCAGCGCGCACCACTATCCCGCTCGCTACCGCTCGCGGTTCTGTAACCCTCGCTCATTTGTCTTGCGCAGAATTCGAGATTCCTGGGCGAGACGCCCGCGTCATCTTCACGCCAGCTTATAAATCTGAATCGGCCCGGCCCCGGCCCATTACATAAGTCTCGCCGATGCGCTCGGCTGTGGCTGCATGATCACGTGCCGCCTTCCTAACTTCGCCCGTGCCACGTCGCCAAGCTGCACCACCCGAACGCCGCTACTCCTCTTTCTTATTCACGCTCCCAATTCCGCTCACATTCTTGTTCACGCTTTTCGGATTGCCGCTGTAGGTAACGCTGCCAGCGCCGGAGACGGTCACCTCCAATTGATCAGTTGCGTAGACATTGACCGACGCAGCGCCCGTGACTGTGACTCGGGCTTTCTCGGCTTGCAGCCGGCTGGCGTCGATATCGCCGGCGCCCGTAGATGAGATCGTTCCGGTCTTTACCTTGCCGTCCGCTTTGATTGAGGCAACTCCCATCGATTCGATTCTGAGATCGTCGCTCTTCGCATCCTGCAGAGTAATTTCTCCCGCGCCCCGCGACGATACCGCAATCAATTCCGGAAGACTGATCCGCAGAGCCACTGACCTGGAGGAGCTGTATCTTTTTTCGCTGGTGACGTAAAGCACTCCGTCGCGTACTTCCGTCTTTATGAGCGGCAGGATGTTGTCGTCGGCTTCGATCTCAAAGCTCGCGGGTTTCTGGCACATCACTTCAACTTCGTATGCGCCCGTGGTATCGATCGCCTTGAACGCCGGCAGCTCGCGCTTTTCCGCTTTGCGATTGCCGGAACCCTTGATGCCTTTGCCGATGGAACACCCTGTTAACGCAACTGCCAGGGCGGCGCACCAGAGCACGAGAATTCGTTTTCTCATAATCTCGATTCCTCCTTGATCCAGGAATGTGGCTATGGGGATGTTCAAATGCGGCATGCCGGGGCATGCGTACCTGAAACTAAATCTCGACCGGCACGCCCGCCTTAGCGGCAGATTCATCGCGCGAGTGCATTGTTTCAGCGGCGCTGGTGATGCGCGTCGGATAGCTCTCGTTCCAGCAGGCGACGCATGATTCGTCGGCGCTGATGCCGGTCGCCTCCTGCATCCCATCCAGAGAAAGATAGCCGAGCGAATCCGCTTCGATGAATTGACAGATCTCGGCAATGGACATGTTTGCCGCAATCAGCTCGGATTTGTTAGGCGTGTCCACGCCGTAATAGCAAGGGCTAATCGTCGGCGGGCACGAAATGCGGACGTGAATTTCTTCGGCCCCGGCTTCGCGCACCATGCGCACGATCTTTTTCGAGGTGGTGCCGCGAACGATGGAATCATCGATCAGCACGATGCGTTTGTTTTCGATCAGGTGCCGGACCGGATTTAGTTTGATACGCACGCCGAATGAACGAATGGATTGCTTCGGCTCGATGAATGTGCGGCCGACGTAATGGTTGCGCACCAGGCCAAAACGAAAAGGCAAGCCGCTTTCGGCCGAATAACCGATCGCGGCCGGCACGCCGGAATCAGGCACCGGCACCACAATGTCGGCATCCGCCGGTTGTTCGATCGCCAGCCGCTGTCCCATCTTGTGTCGCGAACGGTTTACTGATTGGCCAAAGATGATCGAGTCAGGCCGAGCGAAATAGACATGCTCAAAGATGCACATCGAATGCTTTTGCGAGGGCAACGGATGCGTTGAGCGCAAACCATTTTCGTTGATGACGACCATTTCGCCCGGCTCGATGTCGCGCACGTAGGTAGCATCGATCAAATCGAACGCGCACGTTTCTGACGCGACCACCCAGGCATCGCCCAAACGGCCCAGCGCCAACGGACGAAAGCCCCGGCTGTCGCGAATCGCGATCAACTCAGACGGGGTGAGAAACAGCATCGAGAACGCACCTTCCGTCTCGCGCAAAACTTCGGGAATCGCTTCGGCTATGCTTTTGGCGCGCGATCGAGCCACGCCATGCAGAATTACCTCCGTGTCCGAAGTCGAAGAAAATATCGCGCCTTCGCCTTCCAATCGCTTTCGCTCTTCACCTGCGAAGGGGAGGTTTCCATTGTGACAGATGGCAATCTGGCCATGCTGGCATCTGACCAGGAACGGTTGGCATTCGCGAATCGAAACTTCGCCGGCGGTTGAGTAACGAACGTGACCAATCGCGCTCGTCCCTGAAAGCCGATCCAGACGCGCCTGATTGAAAACCTCCGAGACGTAACCCATCTCGCGTTCAGACAAGAGCTGCTCGCCATTTGAAACGACGATGCCGCACGACTCCTGGCCGCGATGCTGCAACGCATACATCCCGAGATAAGTCAGGCGGGCCGCCTCCGCATGCCCGTAGATGCCAAAGACGCCACACTCTTCGTGTAGCTTGTCGTCCTGAAGATTCACCATTCGCGTCGATTATAATGGCTGTGACAGCTTTTCACTACGACAATGTTGTCATGAGGTCCGTGCTGACCTCATCCTCATAGCTCGCTTCACACATGAGCGAGACAAACAAACGCGATCTAAGATATAAAAGCTAGACTTATGAAGCGAGTGAATGAACGGAGGCCGGGCGTGATACGAGGATTCAAATCCGGGATTGTCCTCTTAGTTCTTTTCGTCGCGTTTGCGGTGGCGATGGCGGACCGGCTGGCTCGTACATCGCGCCCGAACTTCGCCACGGCCGCAGCTCCCGACGCGGGGTCGCTTTTCAATGGCCAATGCGCCAAGTGTCATGGCAGAGATGGTCGGGCGAAAACGACGCGCGGCAGGCGTTTGCATACGCGCAATATAACGAAGGCTGAATGGCAAGACGATGTTTCGGACGAACGAATCTTTAATTCGATCAGTCGCGGCAAGGGTAAGATGCCGGCTTTCAAAAAACTTTCAGAAGCGCAAATTGATTCACTGGTCAGTTATGTCAGGCGACTAAGGAAGTAGATCGGGGAAGTAGATCGGATCGTGCAGGAAAATAATCCCGCAATTCGAATCGTAGAAGTCATTCTGGCGCTCGCGCTGCTGGGAAGTCTCCTCTTTGCCGGCTGGCGCGTTTATCGATCCCTGCCTGCGTCCGCGCCAGGGCAAGTGCAAGTAAACGAGGCGGCAGCGAATTCAGAGTTGACGATAGTGTGGCGCGATGGGTTGACGGATGGTGAAACACGAATCGAACTTTATCCGATCGACTTTGCCGCCGTAGACCGAGATTTCCGTGTGAATGGCCGTCCGGGAAAAACGCTCGATGATTACCTCGGCCAAAGACTCAAGAACCTGACGCCCGTGCGCGTGCGCGTGAATCAGAATGGGCGCGCCGTCGCGCGTCTGAGCGAGGGTAACTGGTGGATGCGGGCGGTTTCGATCTCATCGAATGGCGAGGCAATGGAATGGCGTGTTCCGATGTTGATTTCGCAACGCACGCAAACGATTGAATTATCGAAGGACAATGCCTACGAAAGGGCGAAGAAGTTCTGACTGGAGCGCAAGCGTCCTCGCCTGCATTTGTTTTGAGTGCCGTGTAGTCAGTACCACCTCCGTGAGGAGGTGGGATAAGGA
>DATISD010000401.1:0-1734 GCA_035469005.1 Pyrinomonadaceae bacterium
GCGGTTCTGGTTTTGCACGGCTACGTCGTGACCTGCGCTTCGAGCATCTCGCAAAAGGCGGCCCTCGCTGCGTGGACTGATGAAGCTGCGTTGGCGCGCGAAGAGTATCGCGCGATTTTTCATCGGCGTCGCGATCATCTCCTTGGCTTGCTGCGCCGCGAACTGGGCTTGCGTTGCGTCACGCCCGAAGGCGCGTTCTACACGATGGTTGACGTAAGCGCTTACGGCGACGAGATGCGAGTCGCCGAAGCCGGTCTTGAACAAGGCGTAGTCACGATTCCGGCAGCCTCCTTTGGAGATGAGAGCAAAGGTTTTCTACGTATCTCATTCTGTGCAGATGAAGAGAGATTAAGCGAGGGCGTGCGGCGTTTGGGAGCGGCTTTAAGATCGCTCGGATAAGCGTGTTGTTCAGAGGCGGGCTACTGCCCGCCAGTAATGCGGCAGAAAGGCGGACGGCAGGCCGCCGCTAAAAGAATCAATGAACTCAAAATTTCGTGTGGGCATTTTGGGCGCGACCGGAGTTGTCGGGCAGCGTTTCATTCAGTTGCTCGAGCATCATCCACAGTTCGAAGTCACCGCGCTGGCTGCATCTGACCGATCACAGGGGAAGAGCTATGCCGAGGCGTGTACTTGGCGTCTGCCCGGGGAAATGCCCGAAGCCGTTAAGAATATCGTCGTGCAACCGCCCTCGCCCCCACTTGAAAGCGACTTTGTTTTTTCCAGCTTGCCCGGCGAAATAGCAAAAGGAACGGAAGAGGATTTCGCCCGCGCCGGTTATCCGGTAATCAGTAATTCTTCATCGCATCGAATGGGCCCGGATGTCCCTCTGCTGATCCCGGAAGTGAATCCAGAGCATATTGAACTGATCGATGCTCAGCGCACAAATCGCGACTACAATCGTGGCTTCATTGTCACCAATCCTAATTGTTCGGCCATCGCGATCGTAATCGCGCTCGCGCCGCTGCATGAGAAGTTTGGCGTCACCTCCTGTGTCGTGACGACTATGCAAGCGCTCTCTGGCGCCGGCTATCCCGGGGTGCCGTCGCTCGATGCAACCGACAACGTGATCCCCTTTATCCGCGGCGAAGACGAGAAGGTCGAGAGTGAAACGCGGAAACTTCTGGGCGTGGTATCGCAGGGTTCGGTCATCGAGACGGACATGAAAGTGAGCGCGCAGTGTAATCGGGTTAATGTGACGGATGGGCACATGGCCTCGATTCGCGTAAAGCTGGCGCGTTCAGCGTCAATCAGCGAGATTCGCGAAGCCCTTGCGTCCTTCACTGCAGAGCCGCAACAGCTGAAGCTTCACACTGCGCCGGCGAAACCAATCATCGTCAGAGATGAAATTGATCGCCCACAGCCGCGTTTGGATCGTAACGCGGGAAATGGCATGAGCATAACAGTGGGCCGCATCATGCAGGACAATGTGCTTGATTATCGTTTCGTGGCGCTGGGCCATAACACGATTCGTGGCGCGGCGGGCGCTGCGATTCTGAATGCGGAGTTGCTGGTGGCACGAGGGTATTTGAAGAGCTGAGTTGGTGTCAGAAGCCCGAGTGTGAGGGAGGGCGCGCTTCCTCGGATCGCGGATTAACGCCCCACGTTAACCAAGCGAAAATGAACGCTCCTACAAACTGATTCGCGATTGCATCGTTCATTATCTGGACGTTACCGACGACCTTATCAGCCGGCGAACCACTCCTTAATCACTCGCTTCAGTTCATCCAATTGGTC
>DATISD010000402.1:0-10668 GCA_035469005.1 Pyrinomonadaceae bacterium
GACAACGGCCCTGGCCTCACCAATTTTCATCAGCGCAGTGACCCCAAAATAAATAAGACCATAAGGCACCAGGACGAATCCGGCAATAATAATCGGATGAAGCGCAGGAAGTACGATCTTTATGCCCCAACCCGCGACCGCGCCCGCAAAGGCTCCCGCCCAGAGCTTGGCAATGTAAGCAGGCGGTAAGCCCGTGCGTCCGATCCGCTGGTTGAGTTTGCGTCGCAACAACGCAAATTCAACCCACCCCGCCACGCCGGCTGAGGCAGTCAAGCCTGCCGCACCCCATTTAGGATCGATGCCGATCAAGCGTGGCAGCGGAATCGCACAGAGATATCCGAGTCCGGTAGTCAACACCACCCTAATTAACGCGTATCGCAGTGGGGTCCGCGTGTCGTGTAACGCGTAGTACGTTGACGCGTACAACCGACCCAAAGTTGATGCAAGCAAACCGATCGTCGAGCCTGCGAGGATTCCCCAAACGTAGGTTGAATCTGTTCTTCCAAATCTGCCTGTCTGATAAAGCGCGCCAGTCATAACGTCGCCGAAAGCCATCATAGCCATTACTGAGGGCACAATAAAAAACGCGATTCGGCGCAACCCGTCGTCCAAGCGATGACGCAATTGGTTGGCGACTTGTTCTTGCGAGCCGAGGGCGCTCGACATCGCGGGAAGTTCAGCCGCTGAGACTGACATCCCGAACAAACTGACAGGCAACGTATAAAGACTCTGGGCATAGGTGAGCGCGGCCACCGCTTGCGGACTGATCAATCCGGCCAGCATCGCATCGACAAACGCTGAGATTTGTACGACGCCGCGGCTCATAAAAACCGGAAAGAAATTTCGCAGGACCGTCCGAACGTTTTCTGTCGCAATATCGAGAACCGGCCGCAATCGCCTAATCAGGCTCAGGACAGTCGGCATCTGCACGCCGAACTGCAACGCACTGCCGATAACGGATCCCCACGCGGTCAGCGTGGCGAGATGAAACTGGTCCTCACGTCTTCCAAACCAAATGAGGGTCGCAATGATCGCCAGGTTCCAAACGACTGGCGCCGTATATGAAAGGAAAAATCGGCGATGACTGTTCAGAACTCCCAGACACCATGCTGACAATACGAGCAGACCGGCGCCCGGAAAGAAGATTCTCACGAGTTGTGTGGTCAGCTCCCGCGTGGCCGGATCGAAACTGTAAGCAAACAACCCGACGAAGAACGGTGTGGTCAGTACGCCGACAAGCACGATCAGGGATGTCGCCAACGCCAGCAGAGTTAAGACCGCGTCGGCAACCCGCGAAGCTTCTTTCTGATCGCCGCGGGCTAACAGATTGGCGTAGACGGGGATAAACGAGGCAGAGAGAGCGCCTTCGCCAAAGACATTCTGCAGAAAGTTTGGGATTCTGAAGGCCGCACTGAAAGCACCGGCAGCATCCGACGTGCCGAGGTAGTGAGCAAAGACACGCTGCCGAATAACACCAATGATTCGGCTTATCAGAATGCCGGCACCGACAAGAAAAGCGTGCTTGCCCGTGCTTTCTCCGCCGCCTGCATCAGTTGGCCGGGGAAATCGGCCGGTGCTTTCGCCGACGGTCTCGATTGTTTCGCCGGCGATTTCTGAAGCGTTGAGACGACCATCCACAGAGGACCGCGCTCGCGGTTCTCTGTCTGATTCTGGAGACTGGGGAATTACGGATTGAGACTCAGGACTTCGGTCCTGCTCGTCACTCATCGGCTAGAGATTATAATCCTTAATCTTTGTCAGGAGCGTTTTGTAACTCACCGCGAGCACTTCAGCGGCGCGCGTCTTGTTTCCATCGCATTGAGTCAAAGCGTCGGCAATCTTCTGTCGTTCAACCATATGCACAGCGCGCTCAGTCGCTTCATTCAAGTTACCGGAAAGATCAAAACCAAACGCCGTTGCGTCGCGCTGACTATCGGCATAAAGCCCTAAGTCCTTCGGTTGGAGTTCGCTTGAATCTGCCAGAATGCACGCGCGCTCGATCGTGTTTTCGAGCTCACGCACATTGCCGGGCCAACGATGCGAGCGCAGCGCGTGGACGCTGGCGTCACTGAGCGTGGCGTCGCGGCCGCGCAATTCTTTTCCCAGTTCAGCGGCGAAGTGGCGCGCCAACAAAATGATGTCGTCGTCGCGTTCGCGCAGCGGCGGAATATCGATTGGGAACACCGCGAGGCGAAAGAAGAGATCGCTGCGAAACTCGCCTTTGTCAGCGGCTGTGCGAAGATCTTTATTCGTGGCCGCCACAATACGCACATCAACCGGAATGGGCGCCTTCCCGCCGATGCGGTCAATCGATTTTTCTTCAATAGCCCGCAACAACTTTCCCTGAACCGTCAAAGGCAGCTCACCAATTTCATCAAGAAAAACCGTACCAGTCGACGCTAATTCAAATTTGCCCAGCCGCCGGTCGCCCGCGCCCGTGAAGGAGCCGCGCTCGTGACCAAACAGTTCGTTCTCGATCAGCGTCTCGGGAATCGCCGCGCAGTTAATGGCAACGAAAGGCTTGTTCCGCCGGTTGGAAAGGTGATGAACCGCGCGCGCAAACAGTTCCTTGCCCGTTCCTGATTCTCCCAACAGAAGCACCGTCGCCTCAGTTTGGGCTACGCGTTGTGTTTCGGCCACGGCGCGTTTGATTGCCTCAGATTCGCCCAGGATTCTGGGAAAGCCGTAGTGTTTCGACCACTCCTCGCGGAGCAGTATATTTTCAGTTCTGAGTCTCGATTGCTCCAATGCGCGCTCGACTAATAACAGAAGGTGATTCGAATCGACCGGCTTCTGAAGGAAATCATGCGCACCGTCTTTCATCGCCTGCACGGCTTCATCGATCGACCCGTAAGCGGTCATGACAATCACCGGCGTGTCGCTATCGGCATTCTTAGCCGCGCGCAAGACATCCAAACCCGACCCATTGGGCATGCGTAGATCGGTCAACACGATCTTGTGCGGCACCCGGGATATCTCGCTGCTCGCTTCGCGGGCGTCGGCGGCCTCCGTAACGGAATAGCCGGCATGCTCCAGCGTGAGACGCAGAACCCGGCGCAAACTTTCCTTGTCTTCGACGAGAAGAATGTCAGGCATGAAAAGAAATGGTCAGTTGTCAGTGGTCGGTGGCCGGTTATTCTCTTCTCAACGGGACTTAGGTTCTTAAACCCTCATTAGACTATTGCGTTTCAGAACTATCGTTGACAACCGGCTGCTGACAACTGACAACTGAATAATTTACCGCCACGCGCAGCGTGTCAAGCTTTGGTTTTGATTGAGAGCAGAGGAGGAGTTCGTCTGGAGATCAAACTGTCATCGTTTCACGATGTTCACCGGCCTATCGCGCGAGAATGGTATTGGCTCGCATCAGAACGTCTGATAGAGCGTCGGGTTGCTGGTAACATCATCGATGCGCGCCTTGTCATAGTCTTCTTCGGCAATCATCTCGGCAAAACCTGTGGCGATGATTATGGGCAAAGCGAGCCGAAACTCCCTTACCCAACGCGCGACGTGCAGCCCGCTCAACTCAGGCAGACCCAGATCGCAAATCATCAAATCGAATTCGCCGGCGTCAAGCCGTTTGAGTGCCTCTGCACCGGTCGTCGCTTCCGTGACATCATGGCCCTCGGCACGAAAGGCATCGTTCCAGAGAACGCGCACCTTCTCTTCGTCTTCGACCACGAGGACTCTTTGTCTTTCGGACCAACAGATGGCTATTTTGGCGGGAGGTCGGGCGACCGGCAAGGGAGGCCGGGACAGCTAATTCCTGGGCTCGTATTCGCCACTAGCTTTCGCCGTTGCGTAGTGAGAATTCGCCAGCCGCATCAACAACGTCCCCGGATGATAATCAAAGGCCGCCGGTCCGCCCAGTGAGTTTTGAATGGCGGCTACGATTTCGTCCTGGTTCTGCCGAAAGCGGACAACACTGCCGCGCTGATTCATTATTACGAACAGAATGACGCGACCGCTTTTGGTCTTCATCTGACCGACCAGTGAGCTGGCTCCTCCGTCCGTTCGCACCAGCGTTCCGGTTTTGGCAATCACGCTGCCACGCTCGAGTGGATCGGTATAACGATCTTCGAGGGTTCCGGGATCTACGCCGGCCACTGGCAAAATGTCCGAGAGCGTGAGTTTGTTCTTCGCCAGTTCATCGCGCAGCCCGCGCAGAATCTTCATCATCGCCCGAGGCGTAACCCGATTAACCCCCAGACCACTGGTCGATGACAGCGCCACTTCGTCAGGGCTGATGCCGAGCCTCTTAGTCACGGTCGAACCGACCCCCGTTGGCCCACCAATCATCTCGCCGATTCTTTCAGCCATGAAGTTGTTCGAGTAGCAGAGTAACGCCTTGAGCACATCAACCAGCCGGCTGGATTTGTGGGTTAACAGGGCGACCGCTCCAGCCGGCGCCGACCCAACCAGCACATCTCCCGAAATCACGACGCTGGGAACGCTACTCAAACTTGCGCTGTCGCCGAGGAGCGTCCGGTCATCAAGCCAGGCTCGAGTCGCACTGGCTGATCGTCGTGCCGAATCCAGCGTATCAAGAAAATCTTCGCCCGAGCGCTGCGCTGACCAGGCGAAGTTCATCGTGAAAGCCGGCGCTATGATCAGATTGCCGGTAACCTTACGAATTCCGAGCTCATTCAACTGACGCGCGAGCATTACAGCATGTTCGTAGTGGAAAGATGGATCGCGTCCGGTCACGACCAAATCGCCATTTAGTGTTCCGGTCGATTTGTCGATCGTCCCTGTAGACCAAAGGCCAGTCATGAATTGATGCTCAGGACCGAAGGCCTGCAGGGCCACCAGAGCAGTCGCAAGTTTTACCGCTGACGCGGGATTGAACCGGTCGTCCGCTGACTGTGCGGCAATCGTTGAACCTTCGACTGTTTCTGCCAAAACGCCCTGAAAGCCTCCAATCGGCGTCAGATAGGCCGGCTGGGCCACTGCAGACGTAGTCGACGCGTTGGCCGGCTGACCTGCAATGGGCGCAGCTTGCGAACGATTGACTTCGGACGCAGTATTAACCGCAGAAGGCGTTTGCGAGAAGGCGACCACAGCGGCGACAACGTTCGCCGAGATAATCACGACAGCTTTGCGGAGGAACTGAGACATGCTAATCAAGCGCGCGCTCAGCGCGCGAATCTATACATCATACCATGAAACCGCGCTGCATTCGGGACGCGGCACAGCTAACCTTCGATGCCGTGAGCTTGCGCCAGGATGCACATGCTTTGGCTCGTTACCGGTTCGCAAAACTTCATTGACAGTGTCACGAACCCGAACCTAGAATCCATTTGTTGAAGTTTTGTGAACGAGAATCACGAACCAGTAACCGTTGATCGTTTGCGCGCGGCATACGCCCCGCGGCGAAAAGAAATTCGCGCGCGCCTTCGTGATTTTCGCCTGGTGTGGCAAACGGCCTCGGACAGCCGGCTGTGGGAAGAAATGGTCTATTGCATTTTCACAGCCGGGGCTTCAGCGAAGATGGGCCTGCGTTCAGTTGATGCGCTGCGGCCGTTACTTAGGTCCGGAGCACAATCCGAAATGACCAAAGCCCTGGTGGCCGCAGGAGCGCACCGCTTCCCAAACGCGAGGCCGGCCTACGTGATTGTCACCCGCGATTATCTGGAAGAATCCTTTTCGATGCGGCTCCGCGAGCGATTGGCCAGCTTTCGCGACCCCATAGAGCGACGTGACTGGCTGGCAAGGGATCCCCGGGTAAAAGGATTAGGTTACAAAGAGTCAAGCCACTTTTTGCGCAATATTGGCTTCAAAGGGTACGGCATTCTTGATAAGCACATAATTCGCTGCCTGTGCGAACTAGAGGTGATCGATTCGCCAAAACCACCAACGAGCCGTGGCCGCTACCTGGAAACTGAAGACAGGATGAGACAATTTGCTGCCGACACAGGAATCGACTTTGACGAACTCGATCTTTTGCTCTGGTCAACTAAAACCGGAGAGATTCTGAAATAAGGCGGACGCATGAAAGTTCAACTCATGAGTCGAAGCTTCCGAGCCTGGCTTTCCACGGTCAGCGTAATTGTTATTTGCCTGACCGCGGCGTCCGTAACATTTGGCGCTCCGGATAACGAGAAGGCGCGCAACCGGGCCGAACGTGCTCTGCGTTCCGGCGACTTTGAACGGGCCGAACAGATTTATCGCGAACTGCTCGCCAAGGACGATCACGATACCGAGGCCCGCCTGGGTCTCAGTCGGGCTCTGCTGAAACAGCGACGCCTGCAAGATTCCTTCGACCATGCGGCGCGCGTAGTCGCCATCAATCCTCTGTCGTCACGCGCCCACGCCCTACTCGGCTCAGCGATCCTTGCGTCAGGCGATTTCCGTTTGTCCGTCGAGGAATTTCGCACCGCCTTAACTCTGAATGAGAATGAGGCGATGGCCATTGCCGGGCTGGCCATGATTGATTACTACGAGAACCGAATGTACCCGTGCGTGGCCGGTTTGCGCCGGGCGGCATCGATCGATCCGGACGAACCCGATTACCTCTTTAACCTGGGTCAGGCCGCCGCGCGATCTGAACGGTACAAAGAAGCTGCGGATGCCTACGAGCAGTTCTTAATAGTCGCGCCCCGTACCGATGCGGACCGGCGCGCACGCATACGCGGCCTCATTGATTTTCTCCGTTATCTCGGACAGCAAGGATCCCTCTATAACCTGGAGGCGAGCAACCGCACCGTGGTCTCATTCGAGAACCCCGATTTTCGACCGATTCTGAAGGTTCGCATCAACGGCCAAAAACAGTACCTGCGCTTCGTGCTCGACACCGGCTCAGGTATGTCGGTGTTGTCGGAAGAGACCGCGCGAAAGATCGGAATTAAACCCGTCGCGCGCGGTGGCATGGCGCGCGCGGTCGGCGGCGGTGGCCGATTTGAAATCGTTTACGGTTACCTTCGCTCGATTGAAATCGGCGACATTCGAGTTACCAACGTGCCCGTTTACATTCGCCATTTCTTCGACGAAAAGAATCCGGTGGATGGCTACCTGGGAATCGCCGCGATTAGCCGTCTGGCGGCCACCGTCGATTACGGAACAAATCATTTGACGCTGTCCCGTCCCAACTCCCCGGATCCTGCGACAGGTGCGGTGGAGGCTGCCAAACCAATTTCATCTGAAGTTCCGCAAACGTCCCCGGGCATCAATATTCCGATTCGTACTACTGCCAGCGGGTTTTTGAGCGGCGAGGTAACCATCGACGGGCTCGACAAACCATTGAATTTCATCATCGATACAGGCGCGACCGTCACCGTCCTCTCGGAAAAAACCGCCGCGCGCGATGAAGTCCAGCGATTTATCAAGCAAGGTACGATGCGCGTATTTGGGGCCGCGGGGGTGGCTGAAGACGTTAAGATTGCCTCGATACCGAGGCTGGCAATCGGGTCGTATAGCCGCGAGAAGATTGACGCGGCCGTCCTGGATCTCGATCCGGTAAACGAAACCGCCGGCTTCCTGCAAAGCGGGATTCTGGGCGGCAACTTCCTCCGTCATTACCGGGTTATCTTTTATTTCGAGAGAGGCGTCGTGCGTTTCGAATCCCTCGAGACTGATCCCGCACCAAAAACGAATCCCTCGCCCGAGACCTTGACCAGGCAATAGGATCTCCATGAAACCCAGCACCTATTTGGAGACTTCGGTAATCGGCGCGTATCTGGATAATGGCGAGCCCTTCCGTCGCGATCTAACTATCCGTTGGTGGGAACATGAATTGTCGGAATATCGCGCGGTGATCTCGCCCCTGGTGGTAAGCGAGTTAGATCGCGTGCCAGAGCCGCATCGCTCCGCGTATCTGAAACTCGTGAGCGGTCTCGAGCAAGTCGAACTGACGGAAGAAGTGGCGATTCTCGCTGAAGGATATGTATCGCGCGGAATCTTTCATCGAAAATTTATTGCTGATGCTTTGCATGTAGCAGTTGCATCGTTTCACAAAATCGACTATCTAGTTACATGGAACTTCGGTCATCTCGCGAACGTCCGGCGCCAGGCACGCATTCGTTTATTCAATACGGCCGCTGGATTTTTTGTTCCAATGATCGTTACTCCTGAGTTTCTGGTCTCTGAAGGAACCGAGATGGAAGCGCGCAGAGAGTTTTGAGTTTCACGTGTCTGAGTTTTCAGTTTCGCGTTTTTGATTCTTGCCTGGTTTAATCGTGATCTTGAATTTTGAATAGGGGATTTTTGAATTTGAACTTTCAGGCGTCTGTTTTTATTCTGAGTCCTGAACTTCAGAATTCGAATTTATTTTTCGCGTGTATCGTCGACCAAAATTTCTGACCGTCTTGCACAAGATTCGCGAAGCGATGTCGCGTGAAGCGGACTATGACGTTGACCTTTTTGCTGAGATGGTTCGCTCAGGCGCGCGACCCACACATGGGCCGAAGCGAAATATTCGAGGGTTCGTGAAGCGCGCTCCGCGAAACGATGAGGCCGATGCTCCCGAGATCAACCAAAGGAGACGCGCCAGCTCTTAGCCGTTGCTGTTAGCTCTTATGGATGCGACTTTCGAGACAATCGGATTAGAGATTCCTAGCGAGAAAGCCATCAATTTCCTGGCTGAACGCGCGGAAAATCAGGGGGAGCCGACCCAGATCCTGCGGCGGGGGGCGGTGCTGCACGGCCGCTGCTGGAAATTGGGCGAGGGTTTGGAAGTCTGGACAGTGCTTTACGAATCAGAGACCGGTGACGTTTTCTACGCCAATTGCCGCCCAGGTTTTCGCGCGCGCTACACCCAACGCATCGGGCCCTGGGCGTTAACGGAATATGACGAAGAAGGCGAGGCCGTAATTCACGGTTATTGCGACGGCAGTGACACCGAGGTTTTGTTTGAACTGCAAAATCTGACTGAGGTTGGCACCGCGGGATTTCGCGCGCCGGCGCTTCACGTTGGATTATGCGGTTTGGCGTATCGAGCGCGCGTGTGCACTCGCGAGCTGAATACGCGTTGGTTGCCCCTGGAACGAGCCGTACCTTCACGCGCAGCTCACGAAAACGATTGGATCCTTCGCGGTCAGGTGATCGCCTTCAAGCCTCTGCGTAATCCTCTCTCTGGCAGTGAGCTGTATTGGGTATATCTGGATCTTGGCGGATTGAAATTAGAAGTGCTCGTCAACACGCGCGCGCTGACAGGCGGCCCATTGGAAATCGGGGCGACGTTGTCCGCGGAAGTCTGGCTTCAGGGTCACGTTCTTGATGAGCAGGCGCTGCGTCTTCGCTACGAGGGTGTCGACCGCGCCAGTTCTACGAGCAACTTCTGGTTGCGTTTCTCGCGAACTAACTAACTTCGATGGGAACTTCGTCGCCAGCTCCGCATCGCCCATTCATTGAATGAAGCGAATCGCAATCATCCTCATTACGCTTATCGTTATCGGGTGTGGCCTCTATTTCCTCGATCAATACTGGATACATAGATACGATAAAATAATCGCGCGCGAGTCTGCCCGCCATCACGTCGATCCGGATTTAGTCTGGAGCATTGCGTACGAAGAAACTTATTTCAGACCATGGAAGAAAGGGCGCAACGGAGAAATCGGCCTGATGCAGGTTACGCCCGTGGTTGCGCGCGAATGGGCCGCAGATAACAACAGCGCTTTGCTTACGTCCAGCAAACCAATGGACGCTGACGCGTTGTTACAGGACCCGGAACGAAATATTCAGATTGCCTGCTGGTACCTGCAAAAGGCCGGCAACGATTACCAGGGCATGCCCGGACGCGAAGCGCGGATGCTCGCGGCTTACAACGCGGGGCCGAGCCGCGCCGCCGATTGGAACCGCGTCCAAAGTGGTGCCCGCCCGCTCAATGAACAAGAATTTATCGCCCGGATCGATATTCCTTCCACCCGCGCCTACGTTACCTCGATTTTGGATCGTTTCCGGCGGGTGAAGTCTGCGGGGCAGAATCGCTTGTTGTAGCAGGCGAGTGTGACGTTTTCGGCTTAACCCGGTTGCTGCACCAAACAGTTCCTTTGCAACGCCGGGCTCGATTAATAAAGAGGTGTAGTTATTTCACCGACGCTTCTGATCGCCATAAAGCTGCTGGTGGCCGTCTTGTGTGGCGGGGCAATCGGACTTGAACGAGAAATCAGTCACAAGCCGGCCGGCCTGCGCACCAATGTTCTGGTGTGCGTCGGAGCAACATTATTCATGATCGTGTCACGCCACATCGGTGGCGGCGCGCCTTACACGGATCCGGCACGATTGGTCGCGCAGGTAGTCACAGCAATCGGCTTCATCGGCGCCGGTGTAATTCTGCAGTCGCGAGGCTCAATCACCGGATTGACCACTGCGGCAACGATTTTGGTTTTAGGTGCGGTCGGGGTCACCATTGGCGAAGGCATGTTCACCGTCGCCGTGATGACGACTGTGCTAATCATTGTCGTGCTGGTTTTGTTGCGAAAAATCGAGAGCGCTGTTATTCGCAGCCGCCGTGCGTTTCATTACCGGCTCAAGACGACCAATGTTTCTGACTCGCTGAGTCGTTTGCACGCCTTGCTCGAAGATGAGGGCCTGCGGCTCGATGACTTCAGTGTTCACGACCTTTCAGATGGCCGTCATGAACTTCGGTTTCGCGTCGTCGGTTCGCTCGAACTAAATAATCGGCTGATAAAACTGCTTCCGGAAATCGGGACCGAAGTACAAGGCGCAACC
>DATISD010000403.1:0-4208 GCA_035469005.1 Pyrinomonadaceae bacterium
CTCATCGATTTCATCGGCCGTTCGAAACAGTTATACCAAACTTTACGGCCTTGAACTCTGACATTTTCTATTCAGCCGTCGTCGGATCGATCACCGACCTAATTTCAGAAATACGATTCGCGGGAAAGCCGCCCTGCTGCGCGTGCGCGCGGATCATGTCTTCGCTCGGCGCGATATAAATGCAGTAAATCTTGTCTCCAGTGACGTAACTTTGCACCCACTGAATCTGCGGTCCGAGGTTTTGCAGAACACTGCAGGACTTCTGCGAAACCGCCTGCAATTCTTGGGGCGACAGGTTTCCCGCACCGGGAATCTCTCGTTCGATTACGTACTTGGGCATTTTGTATCTCCACTAATAAGGTCAGAACCGGGAGCGGTAGCGACCGGGTGATCCTTGGATGTAGAGCGCCAGCGACTAACCCGGTCGCTACCGCTCCCGGTTCTGACAGCTAATAAGCGGCCAGCTTCCGCGCCGCATCCACAACATCTTTCACCTGCGGCAGGTAATAATCCTCCAACGGAGGCGAGTAGGGAACAGGTGTATCAATCGAAGCCACGCGCACTACCGGCGCATCAAGCCACTCAAAAGCTTCCTGCGAAATGATCGCCGAGATCTCGCCTCCAATACCACCGGTCAACGATGCTTCGTGAAGGACCAGGGCACGGCTGGTTTTCCTGACACTGGCCAGGATCGCTTCTTTGTCCAGCGGCGCCAGCGTGCGCAAGTCGATCACTTCGACATCCAAACCTTCCTTCTCCAACTCTTCGGCTGCATCAAGCGCTGTCAAAACCATCGCGCCAAAGGTAATGATGGAAACGTCGCGACCTGAACGAGCCGTACGCGCCTTGCCTATCTCCACAATGTAATCTTCAGCGGGAAGCTCTTCACGTAGACGCGGCAAGCGATAAAGTTTTTTATGCTCGAAATACAGCACCGGATCCGGATCGCGAATCGCGGCCTTAATCAATCCCTTCGCATCGTACGCAGTCGAAGGTTCGACGATCTTCAGCCCGGCAGTATTCAGAAAGAATGATTCCGCGTTGAGCGAATGAAACGGTCCGGAGCGCACTCCCGACCCGCACGGCCCACGAAAGACCGCAGGAATGTTTGCGCCCCAGCGATAACGACACTTCGCGGCGTAGTTAGTCAGAAGGTCGAAGCCGCACGAGATAAAATCGATGAACTGAAATTCCGCGACCGGTTTCATCCCCATCAAGCCCGCGCCGCAAGCCGCGCCGACGATCGCAGCTTCAGAAATAGGCGTATCGATCACCCGCTCTTTGCCGAAGTGATCGATAAGACCTTCAGTGACTTTGAACGCGCCGCCATAAGCGCCCACGTCTTCACCAATCAGGAAGACAGTCGGGTCGCGCTCCATCTCTTCCCAGAGCCCCTGGCGAATCGCCTCGACCATCGTACTCATACCGCCACGCGGCGGACGTTCGGTTTTGCGTTCTTTCTTAACTACGGTGGACATCTCGATTAAGATTAAGTCAGCTCGCCACCTTCACCGGCTCCTTTTCGGGTGGCAGATTCAATTTATCAAGGTTAGGTAAGATCTTTTTCAGCTCAGTTTGATCTTTGCCGGTAGCGTCGACGAAGGTCCAGTTCTGCCCGGCGTCCGTCGAGATGGCGATCAGACTGCCTTCTATTTGAAACACGCCATCCTTCGCTTTGAATTTCGAAGTTATCGGCACGACTGCATAAATTCCGCCTGCATCATGCACGAACTGGCTGGGTGCCGACGATTTAGATGAGAGAATCTGGACGCCTTCGCTTTCCATCGTCTTCAGTTCATTCGTCATCGCCGTCAACAGTTTCTCGCGACCGCCAGCGTAATCAATGACCTTTGGATATGTCAGATCAAGAACCGTCGCATAATCCTTGCGCTCGAGGGCATCGGAAAGCTGCTTTGCCCGCACCGCAAGATTTGGATAGTTCTCACCGGAGGGCGTCAACGCCTGCGCTTGCCGTTGAGGCGCGCGCTGGCAAGCTGCCAACACCAGGATCGAAAAAACCGCAACTGCCAGCCAAGCAAGTTTCATCCGATTTTCGATCGAACGTCTAATTTTCCAACACCTTCGGTCGAAACGCCGGCGGCACAATTGAGTTATCAAAGACTCCGTACACCGCACCTTCGGCTTCGGGCATGGGCGAGCTTTCAGCCCACTCTGAATCTTCAGCGACTTCGCGCATCACGTCTGCGGTGATCGCCTCAAGCTTTTCTTTATCCGCAATCTTTTGGTCCAGCAGAAACTTCTCGAAGCGATCGACGGGATCGTTGTGCTCTTCCCAGTATTCAATCTCGCCTTCGGGAATGTATCTCTGATCGTCATGTTCGGCGTGGCCCTTGCGACGATAGGTCTTGGCTTCGATCAAAACCGCGCCGCGGCCGGCGCGCGCGTAATCGACGGCTTGTTTGGTGACTTCATAGCAGGCAATCACGTCGTTGCCATCGACGATGTAGCCGGGAATGCCAAACGCCGCGGCGCGTTCGGCCAGATTACGCACAGCAGTTTGCATGCTGGTTGGCGTCGAGTAGGCGTAGTGATTGTATTCAACGATCACAATCAGCGGCAGCCGCTGCACCGCGGCGAAGTTCATGCCTTCGTAGAACGCTCCGGTGCTTGAGCCGCCATCGCCGATGTAAGCCAGGCCGACAATGTCTTTCTTCTGCATGCGGGCGCCCAGCAGAATTCCCGTCATCACCGGAATCATGTCGCCGAGATGCGAGATGGGCCCGATGAAACCTTTGTCCATGTAGCCGAAATGGACATTGAGATCTTTTCCGCCCGAAGGTCCCCAGGCTTTGGCCATGTACTGCGCAAGAATCTCTCTGGGACGAATTCCTTTGACGAAGACCGAACCCAGATCGCGAATGATGGGCGTGATGAAATCATCAGCCCGCAATGCATAAGCTGATCCGACCGCCGTGGCTTCCTGGCCTAACGATCGATAGACCCCACCGACAACCTTCGTCTGACGATAGAGGTTGACGATCCGCTCTTCGACCAGACGCGTCAGTTTCAGATAGCGATAAAGCTCAAGCATCTGATCGGGCGTCAACGAAGTATCTTTGATACACGATCGCTCCTGGCCTTCAGCAACTTTTCGCGGTGCATACCTGGTGCTGATGCGCATTTGAAAAGCTGGGCGATGACGCGGGCCGGTTTTGTTTTTCTTCTGTTTATCCATCGGAACTTCAGATCAACGTTCTCAACTTCTTCAATACCTCGTCGGTGACTACCTTCGGAACCCGAACGATGAACTTCGTATCTCTTGCTTTCCAATCCAGGCTCTTCACTTGGTCAGATAGCACTGCACCAGATACTTTCAATCCGTGCGGAATCAGAACCTCAAACGGGTATCCTTTTATTTGCGTCGTTATCGGACAAAAAACAGCCAGGCCGACTTTCCGATTATAAGCCGCCGGCGAAAGGACGAGCGCGGGCCGTCTGCCCATTTGTTCGTGCCCGGTCTGCGGATTGAAGTTCAACCAGACTGCGTCGCCGCGATCAGGAACGTATGCCACTACCAAGCCTCTTTGCCGACCCGGCCGCCCGTTTCAACTTCGTCATGCAGGTTGCGGCGGGTGACCTTAGCGAGCAACTCCTTCAGCGTATAGTCTTTCTCGGATACGGGTTCTACGACAATTCGGCCTTCCTCCAATAAAACCTCTACTGTAGAACCTTGCGAGATCCTCGATTCGTGCGCAAAAGATCGGGGTATTCGCACGGCCAAGCTGTTGCCCCATTTTTGAATTTGAGTTTTCATGGTGTATCTACAAAGACGATACAGCAATCACGCGACCGCAATCAACTAAATATGAATCGTTTTGTCGTGCACGCCTTCGGCGGCTTCCATCACGGCTTCAGATACCGTCGGATGCGCATGCATCGTGTTGCCCAGTTCTTCCGCCGTGGTTTCGAGCTGCATCGCTACGCAGGCTTCAGCGATCAATTCCGTCGCGTGCGGGCCAATGATATGCACCCCCAGAACCTCGTCGTACTTCTTCTCGCTGACGACCTTAACAAAGCCTTCCTCTTCGCCGAGGATTCGTGCTTTGCCGGAAGCGCTGAATGGAAACTTGCCGACCTTCACGTCGTAACCGGCTTCTTTGGCTTTCGCTTCTGTCAAACCAACGGAAGCAACTTCCGGGTCGCAGTAAGTGCAATTCGGAACTAAACGCAGATTGATGGGCCGTGGA
>DATISD010000404.1:0-2312 GCA_035469005.1 Pyrinomonadaceae bacterium
ATTAAGAACTCAGTCGCCCGGAACTTTTCGATTGCACATCCGTTCGAGAACGACTTGAGTTTTCTCTACGGCACGATCTTCATCGGGCCGGCCGAGCACTCCGGCCATCACAGTCGTAATGTCTGCATCTTTGCTGAGGGCGAAGTTGATCGCTCGCCCACTGGAACAGGTGTCAGCGCCCGCGCCGCGATTCACTATGCAAAAGGTGAGTTGCAACTCAACGAGAAGATTACGATTGAAAGTATTCTCGGCAGCGTCATGACTGTGCGAGCGGTGGAAGCCACGAACTTTGGTCCTTACGACGCGGTCATTCCTGAAGTCAGCGGCACCGCTTCGATCACCGGCCGAAATGAATTCTATTTTGATCCTGAGGATCCGTTCCGTGAAGGTTTTATTCTGCGCTGAGTTTTTCTGCGGGATCACCGTTTGAACTCTGGCCGATCTCGCGACCCAGGGGCCAACGGTCCCCGATGAACTCCAGGCCCACGCGCGTGATGCCATCCGCTGCAACTTCGCGAGAGCGGATCGCGGCGAATATCGAGACGCCGTCGGTCACGCTGCTAAGCTTGAGAACGCGTCCCACTCCGACATCAAGATTTGTGGGAATGCAGGTCCCGAGCGTGCTTATCGTTTCAGTAACCGTGTATTCACGTTGACAGGACTTTCCATTTCCATCCAGCGTTTCCACCAGAACTTCAAGCGGGATAACCAATCGCGCTTCTCTTCGTTGCCTGGCGAATTGGCGCCGGGCCAGCCTCCATAATGAAGCCGATCCGACGTTAAGCAGGAGCGGTTCATATCTAGTCGTCGGATCCAGTTCGTAGCTTAACGGCGGGTGCTTTCCGATAAATCCAACCCCGACGTGAAACAGCGCCGGCTGGTTTCGATCAGCGGCAGCCAGAGCGGAAGAGTGGCGCACCAATCCCCAGACTGCGTACATGGGCTCGGTGTAATCGAAGCAACGCAGTTGGTAAGGCAAGGGAATGATCAGTTGTGCCAGACGTCCCACGTCAATAGGACGAGTCAAGGTAAAGCCCGCTCCGAAGTGATTCACATCAACGAGCCGTGACGATTCGGTCCATTGGTATTCGGCTGTCTCTTTACAAATGACCTGAATGGGCAGCTTCAAAGGAAGTCGCGCCCGGCGGCGGGTGAACTGTCTTGTCGTTTCCATGGAAAACCCCTGATTCTGAGAATTTGAGAGGGTTGGGGCTGGTGAGTGGGGAATGCCAGTATAACGAAAAAGTCATTAGCGCGGTGAAGTCAATTTGAGCGAATCAGGGTACGCATGCCTCCGGCATGCTTCAACTGGAGCACAAGCGTCCTCGCTTGCGGTAAGTGGGCGACCGGGGCAGTCGTCTTCCGGTACGCACGACCCCGTGCTTTGACTGGAGCGCAAGCGTCCCCGCTTGCGGTGTTTGCCGACCGGGAAGGTCGCGCTCCAGTCGCAAAAAAAGGCCGAATGCAATCGCATCCGGCCCTACTAAATCCAATTCCATTCTGTGGATTTAACCAACCTTCGTACCGCACTCGTCGCAGAACTTCGCACCGGGCTTCAGATCGTTTTGGCAATTCGAGCATTTCGCCAGCAGCTGTGACGTACCGCAGTCGCTACAGAACTTTGCTCCGGCTTGAAGTGACGCGCCGCACTTTATGCACTTCTGGGAAGACCCGGGGACGGTTTCCGATGTGGAGCTTTTCTGTCGCATGGCATCGCTCATGGCCCCGGCCATCGCGTTGCCGACAGCGAATCCCGCACCGAGGCCGGCGCCTAATCCCGCGCCGCCGCTGGGATTCTGGGCGGCGTCTCGCATCGCCTGCGCCGCTTCGAATTGAGTGTACTTGCCCATGTCTCCGAGCACGCCCATAGAAGTCCGCTTGTCCATTGCGGCTTCGACTTCTTCGGGCAGCGAAATGTTCTCGACGACGAATTTGGTCAGTTCCAGGCCCAGCGTCTTAAATTCTTCCTGCAACTTCTGAATTGAAAACTTGCTCAGCTCGTCATAGTTTGAGGCTAAGTCCAACGCCGCGATCTTTGATTCACCGAGCGCGTCAGAAAATCCGCTCACCAGAGTGCGTCGCAGTTGGCCTTCGATGTCTTCGGTTACAAACTGGGCGTTGGTGCCCGCGATCTGTTTGATAAATTCGCGCGGATCGGCGACGCGCATTGAATAGATGCCGAATGCACGCAAACGCACCATGCCAAAATCAGAATCCCTCATCATGACCGGGTTTGAAGTTCCCCATTTCTGATCGGTGAATTGTTTAGTATTGACGAAATAGACTTCTGATTTGATCGGTGAGTTAAAGCC
>DATISD010000405.1:0-6388 GCA_035469005.1 Pyrinomonadaceae bacterium
CCGCTCGCTATCGCTCGCGGTTCTGTAACGCCGCTCAGCCACTCGCCGCTTTTTTCTTCTGTTTGGGTTTGCTACGCGGCGGGTTCGAAGTTGGCTGTCGAAAATGTTCGCGACAAAGCTGCAGAAACTTTTGATGAATTGGAGATTCGTATCCGCCCACCAGACGCGCGACGCCAAGCTGCCAATTGATCTGCGCGCCTTCGATCCACCAACGGACCAAAGTTCCCTTCTCGACCTCTTCGCGGACGGATTGCAGGGGCACGATCCCAACGCCCATGTCTTCTTCAACCATTCTCTTAATCGCGGCCAGGCGGCTTAGCTCCATTATGACTTTCGGCGTGACGCCGGTCTGCGCAAAAAACTGATCGATTAAGCGACGAGTGTTTCCCCCGCGCTCGCCCAGGATCAGCTTTTCGCCCGCCAAAGCGTAGGCGCTGACAACTTTTTGTTTTGCCAGGCTGTGCCGGGGAGAACCAATTGCTACCAGAGAATCTTCATTAAGCAATTCGGTCTGCACTCCCCGCGCTTCGACCGGCAGTGAGACGAACGCCGCATCGATTTCGCCGGCTAAAACCTGCTGGACCAATTGCTCGCTGGTGCCGGAAGCGACCGAAGGCTCAACGTTCGCATACGTCTTCTTCAACTCGCGCAGAATTTGCGGCAACGGATCGCCGCTGACCATTGCCGACGCGCTGCCAACTCGCAGGCGACCCTTGTGCGCGCCCGTGAGCGCGGCCATTTCTTCCAACGCGGCATCATGCTCGCGCAAAATCACGTAGGCACGTTCCAACAGCCGTTCACCGGCTTCAGTCAAAATCACTTTGCGCGGCGCGCGCACAAAAAGTTGCGCCCCCGTTTCATTCTCGAGTTGCCGAATCTGCATGCTGATTGCAGCCTGGGTCACGTGCACCCGCCCGGCGCCTGCGGTAAACGTCCCGGATTCGGCAATTGCCACAAAAGCCTTCAATTGTCTGATGTCCATAGCGACACTTTACATCAAGATGCATTATTACATGAATAAGATCTTTTAGTTTCCATTATGGCTAAAGCGATGCCTAGAATGGAAATCTCAGGAGCCCTCCCGGACATCGAATCACTGAATGGCGACGACTGCGCAACCTGTCGAAATCTTGCCCCGGAGGCTTGCGCCCCTGCGCGAACTTGTGGCGGGCGTAGACGGTGGTGGAACCAGAACCCGAGCCGTGGTGCTTGACGGCAATCGAGTTGTTGGTGAAGGCGAGGCTGGCCCATCAAATCCCTTGCGAGTCGGCGTGTCGACCGGGGCCTGCGCTATTCGGGACGCGATTGATCGCGCCTGTAGCGCTGCTTTGATTCAACGCGATGATTTGGTTGCGGTCGGTGTGGGTCTTGCCGGTGTTCGCCGCAAAGACATTCGCACTCGCATGCACGATGTCCTGGTTGAGACTTTGGGAGTCGAAAACATCGAACTCGTGAGCGACGGCGACATTGCACTTTACGGGGCAACGGATGGCAAACCCGGCGTGGTGATAATTTCCGGTACCGGATCAATCTCGGTTGGGATTAATCGTCATGGCAAGCGTGTCTATGCCGGAGGTTGGGGACCAGTCGCGGGCGATGAAGGCAGCGGATCCTGGATTGCCCGGCGAGCCCTGCAAACGGTTGCGCGAGCGACGGACGGACGCGGACCACAGACGTCTTTAACAGAAGCGGCTTGTGAGTACTTTCAAGTCTCAGCGCCGGAAGATCTTTCGACCGCGATCTACGCGCCCACGATCACTAACGATCGCATTGCTGGATTCAGCCGCAATGTGATCGCTACCGCCCGGGCCGGCGACGAAGTAGCGCTGGGGATCATGGACGAAGCCGGCAAGGAGTTAGGTAAGGCGGCAGTGGCGGTAATCCGCAAACTGAAAATGGAGCAGGACCGATTTCAGGTCGCCTTTGTGGGCGGCGTGTTCTCGGCCGGCGAATTGATCGTCGCTCCTCTGCGCGAGCAGGTAATGCGCGTCGCCCGCAAGGCCTTCATCGGTCAACCAAGTTTCTCTCCGACGGTTGCTGCGGGTCGCATGGCCCAGCAGCACTTGCACAGATTACCGGTTGCGGTATAAACGCGAATCGGTTCTCCTCTTCATAATGCCGGAAGCCGCCGATTCCATCCCGCTAACTGAACAGGAAAATCCGCGCACCGCGCAAATAGGCTCTTTGCCAACGGAAAGTATTCTGCGTCTGATGAATGAAGAGGACTCGGGTGTACCTGTAGCGGTCAGACAGGTACTGCCGGAAGTGACCAGGGCGGTCGATGAAGTTGTGAAACGTCTTCAAGCCGGCGGGCGTCTCTTTTACATCGGAACGGGCACCTCGGGGCGGCTGGGAGTCCTTGATGCCTCAGAATGTCCACCAACTTTTGGCGTTTCTCCGGATCTCGTGCAGGCAGTAATCGCCGGCGGCTATGAAGCCTGCCATCGGGCAGTTGAAGCTTCTGAAGATGACGAAGAAGCCGGCCCGCGTGATCTTCGGGAACGCGGTTTCACCAAAGCAGATGCGCTGGTGGGAATTGCGGCTTCTGGGCGAACACCGTATACGGTTGGGGCGGTGCACTACGCTCGAGCTGCCGGGGCGTTAACGATTGCGATTAGCTGCGTTCCTGAATCCGCGATTACCAACGCTGCTGAGATTTCGATTGTCCCGGTAGTCGGGCCAGAAGTAATTGCAGGTTCGACCCGCTTGAAAGCGGGCACCGCGCAAAAGCTGGTGCTGAACATGATTTCCACCGCGACGATGATTCGTCTCGGTTATGTCACCGGCAACCGCATGACGAACGTGCAGACACGCAACGTAAAGTTGCAGGCGCGGGCAATCAGAATTTTGGCATCCGAATCAGGTCTCAGTGAACGAGACGCGGAGGCTATTCTGAACGCTGCCCACGGTAGCTTGCCAACGGCGTTAGTAATGAACAAAAGCGGACGATCGCGCGAAGAAGCCGAATCGGCACTGAAACAGTCAAGAGGCGTTATTTCTGACGCGATAAGTTTGTTGCAGCCGCGTTAGCGGCGAAATACTTATTGCCCGCCGGGCTGCTCAATCCTGCGTGCGAGCGAGGTGAAATGCTTATTTCGCTTCGCTCGCACGGAAATAAGGAAGACGCCAACGGCTATAAATATTTCGTGCCTACGGCACGAGGAAACTAAGCATGGGCTTCTCGGCAATCGATTACGGAGTTCTTTTAGCTTACCTTGCCGGCATCACGATTTTCGGCGTGATGTTCCGTCGCTCGCAGCGAACCGTCAAAGATTATTTTCTGGGCGACAAGAACACTTCATGGATCGTCATCAGCCTTTCCATCGTCGCGACTGAGACCAGCACTCTGACGCTAATTGGCGTGCCCGCGCTCGCCTATGCGAATTATGCGCGGCCTGAGCAAGGCGGCAATTACACCTATCTACAGGTGGTCCTTGGTTACATCATTGCGCGGATTCTGATCAGCTTGCTCTTCATACCGGCTTACTTTAGCGGCAACCTGCTGACGGCCTACGAACTGCTTAAAAATCGATTTGGAGTTCAGGCGAAAAATTTCGCGGCTTCGCTTTTTCTGGTGATGCGGGCGCTGGCAGAAGGCGTGCGGGTCTTTGCCGCCTCGCTGGTTCTCAGCGCGGTGTTAAGCGCGAGTATTCCTGGTTTGCCGCATCTTTGGCTTTGGTCAATTTTGATCGTCGGGTTGCTGACTTTGATTTATACCTTCGAGGGCGGTATCGCCGCGGTAATCTGGACCGACCTGATTCAACTGATTATTTATATCGGCGGCTCGCTTCTGGCCGCGTACGAATTACTGCATCTGGTGCCTGGCGGCTGGCAAACAATTGCGAGTGAAGCGGCGGCCGCGGGTAAGTTTCAACTCGTGTCGTTCAAGCTGGATTTCAGTGTTCCGTTCACTTTTTGGGCCGGACTGCTGGGTGGAACTTTTCTGACAATGGCTTCGCACGGCACTGATCAACTTCTGGTACAGCGCCTGCTGACTTGCAGAAACAGACGCGAAAGTCAGAAGGCGCTCATTCTTAGCGGTTTTGTGGTGCTCTTCCAGTTCGCGTTGTTCCTGACCATCGGCGTGATGCTATTCGCGTACTATCAGCATGCACCGCTCCAGGATCCCGAACTGGCAGCTGGCAAGTGCCTGGTCAGCAAGACGGTAACCTGCGATGTGATCTTTCCCAGATTCATTGTGCAACAACTTCCGCACGGAATTTCCGGTGTGGTAATCGCCGCGATTTTCGCCGCCGCCATGTCGAACCTGAGCGGCTCGCTGAATTCGCTCTCGTCCAGCACGGTGATCGATTTCTACAAGCCTTTGCTCCGGCCCAACGCCAGCGATGAAGACTTGCTCAAACTTTCGCGCTGGTTGACAGCCGCCTGGGGATTTGTGCTAATCGGAATTGCCATCCTGGCGCGAAAATGGGGATCTGTTTTTACGACTGGCTTGACGATCGCTTCCCTGGTTTACGGGCCAATGCTGGGTGCGTTTTTACTCGGCGTACTGACGAAGCGCGCGAATCAGCGGGGCGTAATGGCCGGGATGGCTGCGGCCCTGGTCATAATGGCGGCTATTTGGTTCAAGACCCATCTCGCCTGGACCTGGTACGTGATAACTGGCACGCTCATTTGTTCGACCGTAGGTTATTTAGTTAGTCTGACAACAACTTCAACCCCCGAGATTGCAGCCAAAGAGAATCGCGCAATTCTCCAATGAACCAAAGAAAGATGCGAAATCGATCGATTCAGATACCCTTTGTCCTGCTCCTCCTGGCTGCACTTTTCGTGGCGCCGCTGTTTTCACTCAACGCCAGAACGACATTTGTCGCGCCCGAGTCAAAGTTCAAACCTTATTCGCGGCATCCCTCATCAGAAGCACTCAAATGGGCCGACAAAGAACTCAAGCGCATGTCCCTGGAAGAGAAGATCGGACAATTGATCGCCGTCGGAGTTAATGCGACGTTCTTAAATCAGGACAGTGAAGCCTTCAAAGCGATTCGTCATCAGGTCGTCGACAACCACATTGGGGGAATCATTTTGTTCCGGGGCCCGGTTTATGAATCAGTCATGCTGGTTAATCGCATGCAGGAGTTGGCGAAATACCCGCTCTTAATTTCTGCGGACCTTGAAGCGGGTTCCGGCATGCGTTTCGATGACACGGTGAATTTTCCCTGGAACATGGCGATTGCTGCCACGGGCAATCCGGATTATGCGCGCCGCGCAGGTGAACTCACGGGCCGCGAAGCGCGCGCGATGGGGATTCAGCAAATCTATGCGCCTGTGTCTGACGTCAACAATAACGCCGCGAACCCGGTCATAAACGTGCGCTCTTACGGGGAAGATCCCATCGATGTCTCGCGTTTTGTCGCCGCCTTCGTTGAAGGCGCGCAACACGCCGGCGTGATCGCCACCGCAAAACACTTTCCGGGACATGGGGACACCGCCACCGATTCGCATCGCGGCTTGCCAGAGATTGATGTGACCCGCGAACGCCTGAACTCGATCGAGCTGGTTCCCTTCCGCGCGGCCGTTAATGCCGGAGTCGGCGCCGTCATGACGGGACACATCGGATTGCCGCTAATTGATTCAACTGCCATCACACCACTGCCGCGCGACAAGAAACCCAAACCCATCGAAACCGATCAAGACGGCGAAATAGTCTCTGAAAAAGGAACGATGCCGACCACGCTTTCGCCGGTGATGAACGGAATGCTCCGGAAGGACCTGCATTTCGATGGTCTGATCGTGACCGACGCCATGAGCATGAGCGGCCTCACAATTTATTTCACCACGGAAGAGGCTTCTGTCCGCGCCCTCGAAGCCGGGGCCGATTTGTTGCTGAAACCGGCCGATGCCGACGCTGCTTTCCGCGGCGTTCACGAGGCAGTAAAGAAAGGCCGTTTGACGGAGCAACGCATTGACGAGTCGGTACGAAAGGTTTTGGCCGCCAAGTATGATCTCGGACTGGTGCAGCAGCGAATCACGTCGCTTGAAGGACTCGATCGGACAGTTGCCGGCAAACAAGCAACGGAACTCGCCGATGATATTGCCGGAGATGCGATCACGCTGGTGAGAAACGATGCGAAGCTGCTGCCCCTTAACATTCAACCAACCTCGCGCATCTTCAATCTGGCGATCACCAACGGCGACGATCGCTCATGGATTACACAGCCGTTCGTTGGCGCGCTGACGAGTCAGCGAATCAAAGTCATGACCGCAGTCCTGGACGATCGTTCCTCAGAAGATGACGTTAAGAAAGCGATAGAGGTGGCCGCGCGCGCAGACGTCGTGATGGTTTCCATGTATGGGCGCGTACGCACGGGACAGGCGCGCAGCGTCGCCCTGCCAGAACCCGGCACCAAAGCCCTCAACGAATTAATCG
>DATISD010000406.1:0-2135 GCA_035469005.1 Pyrinomonadaceae bacterium
CTTGCCGAGCGCATTCCGCTCGTAACTGTGGTCACGGATCCATACTACGGGTTCTGGAAGGGTTGGGCCTGCGACGACGTCCGGCTGTATCTGGTGGCGACTGAAGAGGCCCGGCAACAATTGATTGACTACGGCATTGATCCCCGGCGCATTAAGATTTCGGGTATGCCCGTGCATCCCAAATTTTCTTTTCCCGGCGACGACGCCGCCCGGGTCGCGCGCACGGCCCTGGGCCTCGATCCCGAAAAGTTTACCGTCTTTGTGAATGCCGGTTGGGAAGGCGGCGGCAACATACCGGTCATTTTCCGCGAATTGGTTCGTGGTGAGCTGGACGTGCAGGCGATTTTTCTCGCCGGCAAGAACGAAGCGTTGAAGAAGGAAGCCGAACTGGTCGCTGCCGAAGCCAAGTTCCCGATCAAAGTAATTGGATACTCGGACGAGGTTGAGCAATTGATGCGCGCTGCCAGTGTGATGATTTCAAAACTCGGCGGGTCGAGCACGTTCGAGGCTTTCAACTGTCGCGTCCCGATTATTGCCGATGTGACGACTGCGCCGATGCCGCAGGAAGCGGGCACGGTCAAGTTAGTCTCAAAGAGCGGGGCCGCGGTTTTATTGCGAAAGGCGTCGGATATTGTTCCCGTCGTCGATCGCATGATCGAAGATTCGAAGCATTATGCCGCGCTGCGCGCGGCTACAATTACGGTAGCAATTCCCAACGCGACCCGGCGCATTGTCGAAGAAATCACCGCGTTGATTCCTGAATCTGCTACTGCGAAAAACGAGTCGCTGGCAGAACATGTCGCTTAAGCGGGCCGCTGTCACGCCCGAGGCGTTCTTGACTGTCACCGTTGGTTCGCGTTCTAATCCCGTCGTTCTAAATACTCAACGTCAGAGCAAATCAGGATTGTTGTCTCCCGCTGTAGATTCCAGAGAATGAGTCTGTTATTAGAAGGAAAGCGCGCGTTCATCACAGGAGGTACGCGTGGCATCGGGGCGGCGCTGTGCCAAATATTTGCCCGCGAAGGCGCGGACGTGGCTTTTAACTATGGATCTCGCGACGATCTCGCCGATGAAGTGCGGAAAAAGGTCGAGGATCTGGGCCGGCGAGCGCGCTCGTTCAAGGTGTCGGTAACGGACCGCTTTGGGTTGAAACACTTGACGCGCGAGCTGGTGGCGCAATGGGGCGGCATAGACATCCTCGTCAACAATGCGGCCATCAATCGCGGCGATAACTTTGCCACCACCACGGACCGTGCCTGGGATGAAGTTATCGGCACCAACGTGGGCAGCCTGTTTGCGGTGACCAAGCCAATCTACAAACAGATGATCCGGCAACGCGCCGGCAGCATCCTCAATATCACTTCAATCGGCGCCATCAGGGCCTTGCCCACCGCCGTTCACTATGCCACCTCGAAAGCTGCGATGATCGGCTTCACCAAGTGTCTGTCGCGCGAGGCCGGAACTTTTGGCATCAAGGTCAACGCGATCGCAGCCGGCATCTTTGACACGGACCTCGCGCAAGCGCTGCCTGAGCGCTGGCTGCAGATGCACGACTTTTGGACTTCGAGCGGCAGGCTGGGCCGGCCGGAAGAGTTAGCCGAGTATGCGGCTTTTATGGTGAGCGATCGCAACTCTTTCATGAACGGCGAAGTGGTAATTGTGGACGGCGGCACGGTTACATAATTCCTTTTTGTCACCGTCGTAGTCTGAAAAACGCAATTGACATCGCTGAAACTGTTAAGTAAATTGTGCGAGTCCGACGCAGTTATTTCGGATTGATGAATACAGTTTCAGTTCGCGAGTCGTTGCAATCACCCGGCAGTCCAAATCCTCGCAGTCACCTTCGCCGATACTTGTCGGATAACTGTTGAATAGAGCCTCGAAAGTCCATCTTTCTGAATCTTGATAAGTCTATTCAATGAAGAATCGATAAGGCGCGTGTCATCCTGGTCGAGTTGTGCGCGTTACTCTACTCAATAGAGAAGCCCCCGGAGAGGAAATTCCCCCAGGTATGATCCGAAACAGGCGTGAATCACCGACTACCCATCGAAGCTATTTCTCGAAGAGTTTGGCAATCTGGTTAGTTCTGCTCGGGATCGGAGCAGCCGTCGTCTGCTCTGAGCTCCTGACAACTT
>DATISD010000407.1:0-5005 GCA_035469005.1 Pyrinomonadaceae bacterium
CGCTGCTGGATTTCAATTCGGGATCTGACGCGCGTGAATGGAGATGCAGTTCAGTCGTTTCAGCGCGGCGGCGCATAGCCTCAAGGGAGCCCTCCCTCACGGTCGGGCTACTGCCCCGCCGGCTTGACGCCACGGCCGTGGCACTCACGAGTTTCAGATTTGCCAGCTTCTCGCGCAGGTTCAGCGAACCGACTCGCAATTCGGCAGTGTCACCTTTAATTCGATCGATGATACCGATTGAGCCAAACGTCAGAAGCTTGACTCGATCGCCTGCTTTCAGTTCACGCGGTGCGCCAAGATCAATCGGCTCCTTAATTGCTTCATCCGCGTTCGCCCTGACCTCAGGAGGTGAAGTTCGGCCCTCGCTAACGATCCTGCCGTCGCGCACGACCCGAACATTTTGCAAAGGCTCGGGCAGGATTTCTTTCTGAGGGCTTTGAGCGGGCCTCGTTTTTCTTGCACTCTCACTCATTTCCCGCGCGGCACTTTGTGCCTCGCGCTTCAATTCGGCCGCGCGGCGCTCGGCCTCGCGCTCCACTTTTACCTTCGCGGCGCGGTCCTCGATTTTCGCCAAGAGCTCACGACTGAGCTTTTCAAATTCCGAGATGGTTTGTCTTAACGCCTTTTCGAATTCTGACTTACGTAGCGATTCGCGCTGCTGAAAATCCCTGTCGAGCGAAGCGAACTTTTCGGCCGTAGCCACACGTTCTTCTTCCAGCGCTTTTCGTAACTCTTCGGCCTCTTCGGCTTCACTCTTGATTCGACGTAAGTATTCAATCGCATCGAGCGACGATTGCTTAACCTGTGTCGAAGCCTTATGGATGACGCCGTCGGGGATGCCGAACCGTCTTGCAATTTCCAGACCTGAGGACGAACCGGCCAGACCGACCAGCAAACGATAAGTAGGCTGCAGAGTTTTTTCGTCGAACTCAACACTGGCATTCAGCACGCCCGGCTCGTTCGCGGCATACATTTTCAAACCCGAGTAGTGTGTCGTTGCCAACACCTGGGCGCCGCGCCGTTTGAAATGATCTACGACGGCGACACCGAGGGCTGAGCCTTCTTCAGGGTCAGTGCCGGTGCCGACTTCATCGAGGAGGACCAGCGCCGGAGTTTCGCACGACTCAATCATTGAAGCGATGTTCGCCACATGCGAAGTAAACGTTGATAGGTTTGCAGCCAATGATTGATGATCACCGATGTCGGCGAGGATCGATTGATAAAACGGAACTCGCGCAGATTTCGCCGGCACCGGCAAACCCGACAGGGCCATCAACGCGAGCAGACCGGCGGTCTTTAGCACGACTGTCTTGCCGCCGGCGTTGGCGCCAGAGATGACCATGATCGGGTGACCGTCATCGAGTTTGAATGAGGCCGGAACGAACGCGCCGCCAGTCTCGCGAAGGCTCTCCTCGAGCAGTGGATGGCGCGCGTCGATGAATTCCAGGGTATATGCACTCAGGTCGCTACCGCTCCCGGTACTGAGCTCAGTGCGGAACGAAGTCTGCGCCACTTCTGGCACGACACCATCGAAGCCTTCGCCAAACGCCGCCTTGGCATTGATGAAATCAAGTTCCGCGATCACCGCCGCCGCAAGTTCGATCGCCGGCAACTGGCTTCTTAATTCTTCTGATAACCGAAAGAGGATTTCGGCAATCTCGCGTTGTTCAGCTTCACGAAGCGTCTGCAATTCGTTGTTGGCTTCGATCGTTTCCAGGGGCTCGATAAAAATAGTCGCGCCTGAAGACGAAGAACCGTGCGCCACTCCCCTGATTCGGCCTTGATGATCCGCGCGCACCGGAATCACGAAGCGATCGTTTCGCACCGTGACTAATTCTTCCTGAATCGCTTCACTGGAACGGCGCATCAGGTTTTCCAATGAACGAGTGATGCGCGAACGCGCGGTGGTGAGATCGCGACGAATTGCCGCCAGTTGCGGACTGGCGCGATCGTCCAGCTCGCCGCTTGGCAGGATTTTCCTGTTCAATGAAGCAGTCAGTTTTCCTAAGTCATTTGCGAGCGGTGCGACGATCTCGGAAAGGTTAGGACAGATTTCGCGCTCGGTGAGAATCGCCGTGCGTGCGGTCAGTGCCCGATCGCACAGCCGGCCGAGATCGAGTATCGCCAGTGGATCGAGCGCCGTCCCCTGAATCTTCAAGCGAGAGATCGCTTCGTTAGGATTGGCGATTCCATCAAACGAAAATCGCAGGCCTCGCTGCCGGGTCTCAATCATTTCCGAGACATAAAGAAGAGCGCGCCTCAGTTCTTCAAGATTATCGACGGGCGCGAGTTGGTCGATTCGCACCTTTCCCATCTCAGTCGTCGCTTTACGACGCACCAGAGCGCGCAACGAATCGAACTCGAGAATGTCGAACGCCTGATCGTTCATTTTCACACAATCTTACCACCGACTCGTGGGACAGCCTTGCGGTCTGTGACGCCGGTTACAAACACCGGCCGAAAGTATGTGCTAAGGTTGTTCGCTTTGATCACTCGTAGCTTTTGGCTTATATTCGTCAGCTTCTCAAACAAAGAAAGGCAATATTCACATGCCCACAATTCCTATTACAGTCGCTTACGGCGACGGCATCGGTCCGGAAATAATGGAAGCCACGCTTCATATTTTGAAAGAAGCAGGCGCGAAACTGGCAATTGAAAAAATCGAGATTGGCGAGAAGGTCTATCTTTCAGGAAACACTTCCGGTATCGATCCAAGCGCCTGGGATTCGCTTCGCAACACCAAGGTTTTTCTCAAGGCCCCGATCACCACGCCCCAGGGCGGCGGTTACAAAAGCCTGAATGTGACCGTTAGGAAGACCTTCGGACTGTACGCGAATGTGCGGCCATGCGTCTCTTACCACCCGTTCATCGAGACGAAACATCCGGGAATGGACGTCGTCATCGTGCGCGAGAACGAAGAGGACCTTTATGCAGGTATTGAGTATCGGCAAACTGATCAGGTAATGCAGTGTTTGAAGATTATTTCCCGGCCGGGCTCGGAAAAAATTGTTCGCTACGGATTTGAATATGCTCGCCGGCATAATCGAAAGAAAGTTACCTGCTTCACCAAAGACAACATTATGAAATTTACCGACGGTTTATTTCATAGAGTCTTCACTGAAATTGCTGCTGAATATCCGGACATCGAAAACGAGCATTGGATCGTGGACATTGGCGCCGCCAAGATGGCCGATACTCCGAACGCTTTTGACGTGATCGTGATGCCGAATCTGTACGGAGACATCCTTTCGGACGTGGCCGCGCAGATTGCGGGTTCCGTTGGTTTGGCGGGTTCAGCCAATATCGGCGAAAACATTGCGATGTTCGAAGCGATTCATGGTTCGGCGCCGCGACGCGCGGGCCAGAACCTGGCAAACCCGTCGGGATTGCTGCTGGGGGCCGTCATGATGCTGGTTCACATTGGACAAACCGGCACGGCAGAGAAAGTTCACAACGCCTGGCTGCGCACGATTGAAGACGGGGTACACACCTACGACATCTTTGATGAAGGCATCAGCAAGCAAAAAGTCGGCACGAAAGAATTCGCGCAGGCCGTGGCCGAGAGACTGGGCAAGAAGCCGAGTACACTTAAGGCGGTCAGTTACAAACAGGCGGATATGGAAGAGGTTTTTAGCGAGACGATCGTTAAGGAACGATCCGACACCAAAAAGGAATTGGTTGGTGTCGATGTATTCCTCGATTGGCTCAAGGGCTCGCCGGATAACCTGGGCGGCGCGCTGACAAAGATCACGCCAGGGGGTTTGCAACTCGCCATGATCAGCAACCGCGGCGTAAAGGTTTGGCCAGGAGGCGCTTCTGAAACGTTCTGTTCAGATCAATGGCGCTGTCGATTCATGTCGAAGGATAAAGGAGCACCAATTTCGCACCAACAGATCATTGAGTTGCTGGCCAGCGTCGAGGGCGCCGGTTTCGATTTCATCAAGATCGAAAACCTGTGTAACTTTGACGGCGAGCGTGGATACTCGCTGGATCAGGGAGAGTAGATGCGACTGGAGTCAGTACCGGGAGCGGTAGCGACCGGGTATCTGCTCAAAATGAGAATTAAGCCAGAAGAACGACCCGGTCGCTACCGCTCCCGGTACTGACTCCATCAACCGGTGAACTTAAAGACAATCTCATACAAGATGGCCAAGAACGCTAAACCCAAAAAGCCAAAATCTCTCGTCGCTGTTCTGATGGGCAGCAAGTCAGACTGGGACACCATGCGCGCGTCGTCTGAGACTTTAGAAAAGTTCGGTGTGGCTCATGAATGTCACGTGATGTCTGCGCATCGAACGCCGGCGATGGCGAGCGAGTTCGCTGCCGCCGCTGACTCACGGGGCATTCAAGTGATCATTGCCGCAGCCGGTGGGGCTGCGCATCTGGCCGGTGTGATCGCGGCGCACACCACGTTGCCGGTGCTGGGCGTGCCGATGACGAGCGCCTTAAACGGTCTGGATTCGCTCCTGTCAACGGTGCAAATGCCGGGAGGGATTCCGGTTGGCACACTCGCAATTGGGAAAGCGGGCGCCACAAATGCGGCCCTGTTGGCGATCGCCATCCTGGCGAACAGCCGGCCTGAATTGAAAAAGAAGTTGCGGGAATTTCGTGCTGAGCAGGAAAAGAAGATCCGCGAAACTACGCTGGAATAAGAGACGGTTGAGTCCGCTCCGACGTCTCCAGTTAACACAAAGCCCTCGCACCGAAGCTCCTTTACTCAGCTGATGCCGCGGATTCAGCAGACTTACGCCAGTCTGTTTCGATCACCGTCAAACGTAGTTGCGAGATCCCGACCTAGTCGGCTTTGACTCAAAAGTGGTTTCCGCCAAATCCAATAGGGGCTTCGTCGGCTGTACGATGGTTACAGAACCGCGAGCGATAGCGAGCGGGATCAGGGCGCAACTTAGAAGGCCAGCTTTTTCTCAGGCTTTCAACGCCTTCGCCCTGGTTGTCCTTTATTCCGCTCGCTATCGCTCGCGGTTCTGTAACGCCGCTCATGCACTTG
>DATISD010000408.1:0-4260 GCA_035469005.1 Pyrinomonadaceae bacterium
CCGCTCGCTATCGCTAGCGGTTCTGTAACGCCGCTCATGTACCTGGCCAGACGTAATCGGCTTAAGGAGAGAGAATTGTTCAAGAGGGTTCGAGTGTCCTATTTGTCTGTGTCGCGCGCCAACAGCGCAGCTCCGATCGCCACGCCATCAACTCCTAACTGAGCGGGAACAATTTTGGTGGCCTCGAAACACGGCTGGAAGGAACGTTTGCGAGCTTCGGCGATGATTGGGCGCAGGATCAAATCGCCGGCCTCCATGATCGTTCCACCCAGTATTATTCGCTCGATGCTCAACAGATTAATCATGCTGGCGACCGCGATGCCGATCGATCGACCGGTGCGTTCGAGCATCATGGCCGAGAAGTCGTCGCCGTTTCTGGCCTCGAGCGCGAGATCTCCGGCGGTAAAAGATTCCTGCATCGCGAGCGTTGAGAGTGATGAAGTCGAATCACGATTCAGCCGCTCGCGCGCGCGGCGCACGATGTTCGGCCCGGAGGCTATCGTCTCCAGACAACCGACATTTCCACAGACGCATTCCGCTCCATCGGTATTGATCGTGATATGGCCAATCTCTCCGGCGCAGCCCGACGCGCCAGTCCATAAGTTTCCATCCAGGATGATTGCCCCACCGATTGCGTCGCCAATCCCGATATAAAAAATGTCGCGCGCGTCGCGTCCGGCCCCGGCTTTGTATTCGCCATAGGCTGCGGCGTTAGCATCGTTCTCCAGGTCGAATCGCAGTCCCGTCGCCTGCATCAGCTCAGCGTGTATGTGATCCTGGGCCGTGAAGGGAAGACCCGTCGAAAAGAGCACGCGGTCCGTTTCACGATTGACCAGACCTGGAATCGCGAGGCCGACGGATTTGATATTGCCTGCTTCGCGCAGTCCGGCGGTCAGATCCGTAATCGCGCTGATCAGGTTCTCGGGCTCATAAACTGAATCACGGCTGGCGATGGTTTCGCCGGCTTCAGAAATGACAACGCCCCGCATGGTTCTCATCGCCACTTCGATGCCTGCAAAGTTGTTCTTGGAATTACCGGACATTCCGGAAACCTTTCACACGAGGCTCTCAGAGCTGGGCAGGGATTTCGAGCTCATCTTATGCGAGGGTAGACGGGCTGTCAAACTACTACTTATGCGTGTAAAATGCCCTCGCATTGAACATGGAAAGCCCAACTCCGGAAACTTCCGCCCCGCCATTGCAGCTACGCACGATCCTGCTGCCGACGGATTTTAGCGGGTGCGCGAACTATGCAGTGGCCTACGCCGGGGCCATTGCGCGCGCCGTCAGGGCGAAGGTAATTTGCATTTACGTCCTCGAGCCAATGGTCCCAGCCGTTGGTTACACGGGGTTGGCCGATCCCATGCCAATCGCGGACATCAGTGAACAACTGGAAGATTCTGCCGAGCGTGAATTGCCTCAAATCGTTCATTGCGAAGAGCTGCACGGCCTCGAGGTAGAAGAGGTGATTACGCACGGGGATGCGGCGGCTGAGATCGTGCGCGTGGCCGCTGAACGCGAAGTCGATCTAATTGTAATTTCTTCGCATGGACGCACCGGAATTGGCCGGATGATCTTTGGTTCGACAGCCGAAGCCGTGGTGCGTCATGCTCGTTGTCCCGTCCTTGTCGTCAAACCCCCAGCGGATGAGGAGGAGAATAGTGAGCAGTAGGCAGTAAGCAGCAAACCGCTGCCAAAGTTATTTCGTGGCTGTCCAAACCGAACTGCTCACTGCTCACCGGCCACTGCTCACTTCTATGACCAGCCTCCAGTTTCTGTCTCATTTGATTGAGTCGTATGGTCTGTACGGCGTCTTCGTTCTGACTATGATTGAGGGCGACCTCACGCTGCTGCTGGCCGGCGTCCTGGCGCACAACGACTTCTTCGGCAGTTACAGCTTTGCGCGTCTTTTGGTTTGGGGAACGCTGGGGGGCTTTGCCAGTGACAATTTGGCGTACGGAGCCGGCCGTCTGTTTAGCGGCACAGTCCGGAATTTTCGCTTTTATCGCAGCGCCAGTAACCGCATCGAGCGGATGACCAATCGCTTTGGCACACTTTCTATTTTCCTTTCGAAATATGTTTACGGTTTGCGCTGGGCCTCGTGCACTTTCTACGGCGTGGCCCGTATGCGTTACCTGAAATTTCTGGCGCTCTCGTTAGTGAGTTGTCTTGTTTGGGTTTTTATCCTTGGCGGAGTCGGTTATTTTTTCAGCAGCGCCGTAATGGGATTGATTGGTGACTTTCGTCATGTCGGCAAGATACTCTTGGGCATCCTGGTGGGCGGGGTTGTTTTATTCTATCTGATCAAGCGACGCTGGGTTTCGAAGAAGGTTGAAGAGGTCCAGCCTGAGCGGCTGCAGAAAATCGAACATGCCGCGATCGAAGGCCTGAAGGAATTCAAGGAAGACTTTCAGGAAAAAATTCATATTAAAAAGCCGCGTCGCCGGGATGACTCGTTCTCGTCGCGGCACGATCGGGATTAAGTACGTTCAAGTTCGAGCAATCAAAAATCAAGAAGCACAAATCATAAATGATTATCCAATCTTCTGCTCCGACCCGCGTTGACCTGGCAGGGGGCACAATTGATATCTGGCCTCTTTATCTTTTTCATCCGGGCGCTACCACCATAAATTTTGCGCTCTCGTTGCGCGCGCGCGTCCGCATTGAAACGCTCAACGACGGCCGCATCGTGCTCGAGTCACGCGATCGCCACATCAAGCTGGAAACCACCGTCGATCGAATTGACGACCTGGCACAAGACAAACAGCTCGAGCTCGTTTCAAAGATGGCGCACTTCTTTAGGCCGGAAACCGGCTTTCGCCTGGTCGCGCACAGTGAAGCTCCGGCAGGCGCAGGGATTTCCGGATCTTCGGCGTTGGCGATTGCTTTGATTGGCGCGCTCAACCGGCTCACCGGCGATCGGTATGATGAAACCGACTTCATCGGGATTGCCGCGAATATTGAGACGACCGTCATCAAGGTTCCGGCAGGCATTCAGGATTATTATCCGGCATTCTACGGCTCGGCATCGTGCATTCACTTACGAGCTGACGGCGTAGAGCGCGAGCATCTGGCGATTGATGAAGACGAACTCCAGCGCCGCTTTGTAATTTGCTATACCGGCGAGCCACGTCTTTCCGGCATCAATAACTGGGAAATCTTCAAGCGCCACGTTGATGGCGATGCTGAACTCTTTGAAATCTTCGAACGGATTCGCGACGCGGCTGAGCAAATGCGCGACGCGCTTTTGGCCGGGGATTGGATCGCCGTGGGAGAGATCATGCGCCGCGCCTACCCGAATCGAAAGCGACTGGCTCCTAACATTACGACACCTCAAATGGATTCTTTGGTTGCGAAGGCTTTGGCTAATGGTGCAGAAGCAGCAAAAGTGTGCGGCGCCGGCGGCGGGGGCTGCATCGCCTTCCTATGCGCGGAAGGACGCAAGCAGGATGTTGAAAAAGCCCTGGCCAAAGAAGCGGGTGCGGAAATATTGGAGTGGAAAGTTTCCCGTGAGGGTTTGACGGTGGGCGAAAGCACAAACCAGGCGGCGAGCTGACAGATCAAAGTCGTAAGTCACTCATAATTCGCTACCGCGAAGTAGCTTAAACCTCCTGCGAACGTCATCGAATCTCCCGCCCTCTACCGCGAAGCGGTTTCACCCTCCAGCCCAACGTTGCCGCGCAGCGGCTACGTTGGGTTCTTCGAACGAATAAGATCAACCGCAAAGCGGTTGCGTCATTCCCAGATGTAGCGTTCATCCCATTCAACGTGGTGTTCCTTCAACAACAAACGCAATTCATCCTGAAAATTCATCTTCTTATGGTGCTCAGGCTGGTTGACAATGTATTTCTTCACTTGCTCGAGATTTGATTGGCTGACCGAAAAGTCTGCATATCCTCCTTGCCATTCAAAGTCTCGAATCCGATGCTCCTTTTTCAGCCACAAGTTCGAGACCCGCTTCAATTCCTTGACCCACTCCGCTTGGGTGATAGTCCGACCGAAGCGGGCGAGCAAATGGATGTGATCTTCCATTCCGCCAGTGATAATCGGCGCGCATCTAAGTCGTTTCGAGATTTCGCCCAGGTAAGGATGCAAAGACTCCCTGATAGCGAGATCGCGCACGAATGGACGCCGCTCTTTCGTGGAGAAAACAAGATGAATGTAGACAGCTGAGAGTGATTGGGGCATGGAGCGATCATAATCCCTGATGCAACCGTTTGGCGGTCGGCCACTCTAAATGGACTCATCTTTGTATCTAAT
>DATISD010000409.1:0-9719 GCA_035469005.1 Pyrinomonadaceae bacterium
TGACCGCGCTTACTTTTGGGTTTGCACCAGTGGCCGTGTATCGCCGGCTCTTGTCAGCAGTAAAAAAAGGCACAAGGAGTTTGAACGTGTTCGCGACTTTTGTCGCTCTTTTTTGCAGTTTTTACGGTCACTTGACGCCTGCTAAAGCTTCGCCGGGCCAAACCGATTCTCAGTGACGGAATCGACATGTACTCGACTTCACCTTGCAACCCTGTGCGAACTCAGGCATTATGGTCATGGTTAATCCTTCTCTCGCGCATCAACGGTGATGCGCCCCGCGCATAAAACGATTAGCGCCGGACGTTGGATGGTTCGAGAGCAGGCTTGTTACGAAATCTCCGAAGCCGCTCTTTTGAAGAGCATCCGAACTTGGTCCTTCGAACGCTACCGTTTCGCCGAAGCCACTCCGATTCGCAAGCTTCATTAATTCCCAAAGGGGAAAGGTAAATCTCTATGTCAACGAAACTATATGTTGGAAACCTTGCTTTCCAGACCACCAGTCAGGAGCTTCAGGAATTGTTTGCTCAAGCCGGCACGGTTGAATCAGCGAGCGTCGTGGAAGACCGCGACACAGGACGATCGAGAGGGTTCGCCTTCGTCGAGATGTCCACCAAAGAAGAAGCCGCTTCCGCCATCGAACAATTAAATGGCAAGGAAGTCGGCGGCCGCGCCTTGAAAGTCAACGAAGCCAAACCTCGCGAGAATCGCGGTGGCGGCGGCGGTCGTGGCTTTGGCGGCAATCGTGGTGGTGGTGGTTACGGCGGAGGCCGCAATGGCGGCGGCGGTCGTGGCGGCAATTACGGCGGCAGTCGCGAACCGCGCTGGTAATAACAGTGGGCAGTCTTTGGTGTTTCTCCCGCGGCCGCGTTTGCGCCCATGGCGGATTCCAAAGACCGCTCAGTATTTAAGGAATAACCGCGACGAATTCGATTTGTCGCCACAACAAAAGGAATCTATGAATTTTTCTCAACTGGGACTCGCGCCTGCGCAACTGAGCGCCTGCGAGTCTCTCGGATATAACGAACCGACACCCATACAAAGACAGGCTATTCCTGTCATCCTCAGCGGCCGAGACGTAATCGGCTGCGCCGAAACCGGCACCGGAAAGACGGCCGCATTTCTTCTTCCCATAATCCAAAGAATCAGCGAAAGCTCGAGACCAGGCGTTCGCGTGCTGGTGTTGGCACCCACGCGCGAATTGGCGCTTCAGATCAAAAAGAACTATGGCGAGCTTAATAGCGTAAAGCAGAATCGCAGCGTCATCGCGATCGGTGGCGCGAACATAAGAAAGCAAATCGAAGAGCTGCGCAAAGCAACTTTGCTGATTGCGACGCCAGGACGCCTGCTCGATCTCGCAGAGCGCGGCGCTGTCAATTTGTCCATGATCGAAGTACTGGTCCTCGACGAAGCCGATCGCATGCTCGACATGGGCTTCCTACCGGCGATTCGGCGCGTGCTGTCGCTGGTGCCGGCAAAGCGTCAGACGCTTCTTTTTTCAGCAACCATGTCGGCGAGCATCGAACAATTGGCTCGTTCCACGATGAAAGAGCCGAAGCTAATCGAAGTAAGTCAACGCGGTCGGGCAGCGACAATGGTTGAGCAGACTGCTTATCACGTTGAGCAGCATTCGAAGACGGCCCTGCTGCTCGAGCTACTCGAAAAAGAACGCCAACCATTTGAAAGAGTTTTGGTCTTTACGCGCACGCGCCGAGGCGCTGAGCGCATTTCGCACATTCTCAAGGCCCGCGATCACAGCGTGAACCGGATTCATGCCGATCGCTCGCAGCCACAGCGCGAAGCGGCATTGCTCGAGTTCCGCGACGGCCGCGCCCGCGTGCTGGTTGCAACTGACATCGCGGCCCGCGGCTTAGACGTTGATTCCGTCTCGCACGTCATCAATTACGACGTGCCGGCCGCGCCCGAAGATTACGTGCATCGCGTGGGCCGCACCGGCCGCGCCGGCAATCCGGGCAAGGCAATTACGATTGTGGCGCCGATTGATGAACTATCAATGCGCGCGATCGAGCGATTAACCGGACAGCCGGTAAAGCGAGTCGTGCCGGAAGGCTTCGGCAGTTCGCGACCCGCCGTCGCCGCTCAAGCCAAACCATTTGTGCCGTTTGCGCGCGCGCAGAAAACGGTTCGTTCGTTTCGTCCGCGCCGGGCGAGATGAAGTCACAATTTAAAGAAGATAAGGAGCACCCAATGGAAGAGAAACCAGTTTTCAAAGCCGGAGATCGAGTCGAGCAGATGTGCGTGACTTGCAATGAAGAGCGAGGCCACGTCGTCGCTTCTGTGAGCAAGACGGGAAAGATCACGCGCGTAAGCTGTCCCATCTGTGGATCACGAGTTCCCTACCGCAGCGGCACAGCGCCTCGTGCTTCCAATAGAGTTGGCTCGCCATACGACCGGGCGCGAACCTACCGCAAAGGACAAACGCTTATGCACCCGACGTTCGGTGAGGGCGAAGTCACAGCCATTATAGAACCCCAGAAAATGGATGTGCTGTTCGCAGATCGGATGCGGCGGCTCATTCATGCTCATGCGTAACACTCGGCGCGCGAAGCGAAACCGATCGTCCGGCTCGTCGGTCACGGCGGGCGCACGTTTGACGTTTCGCGCGGAGTTAATGCCCGGCAGAGACGCCGGTGAGCGGACTTATGAAGTAAAACAGTTGCTCCGAAACGGGCGGATTGAGTTGGCTAACCTGGAAGGACAGCACTCACTTGCCGAATTCGAAGCCATTTTAAAACTCGAACAGCCGGATCTGAAATAGTTCGAAGATCTTAATCGGATTTAAATTTTTGGCCGCGGGCGGGACCCGCGTATGACTAGCAGCTATCGCCTCACGCGTCCCCGTAAACCTCACTCAACTTGCGAAAGTGATACCCCATCGCTGCGAGTCGCAGAGTTTCGGCAACTCTATTGCGGTGTTTGATGACAGCTCGCGTGAAGAAACGCCAGAATTCCTTGCGCTCCCGATCCAATACGCCGAGTTTCAGAAGGACGCGCGTGAGCGATGCGAACCCGTTGACAAGATTGTAATGGTTGGGCTCGCTGAATTGCCGCGCTGTTCGCTTCATCGAATGGAGTACGCGCTCGTAGTACTCGCGCGGGCTATAGATGGTTCGCATGATCGACTGATAGCCCTGGATCAATAGTGCGGGATCCATTCGTGTCTTGAAGTTGAAGGTGCAAACTGTATTGTTCCCTGAAGCCTCACCCAACAGTCGCCCTTCGCGCTCAAGTCGCTTCCACAACTGAGTCTCAGGCAGAGCATTCAGCAATCCCACCATGGCGAGCGGAATCGCGCTCTTACGAATGAAATCGATTTGCCGCTCGAAGATATCGAGCGGATCATTATCAAACCCCACAATAAAGCCGGCCATTACTTCCATTCCGTAACTCTGGATTTTCTTGACGGAACTCAGCAGGTCGCCGCGGTTTTGGGACTTCTGCGCTTCTTGCAAGCTCTCCTCAACCGGCGTTTCAATGCCGATGAATACGCGACGAAAGCCGGCGTCGCGCATGTTGGCGAGCAGTGCTTCATCGTCGGCCAGATTCAAGCTTGATTCCGTGATAAACGAGAAGGGATAACCGTGGGCCTTCTGCCACTTGGCGACTTCGGGCAGCAGTTGCCTGACATTCTTTTTGTTGCCGATGAAGTTGTCATCGACGATGAAAACCGTGCCGCGCCAGCCGAGGTCCAGTAGCGCGTCGAATTCCGTCAGCATCTGCTGATTACTCTTGGTCCGTGGCACCCGACCGTAGATTTCGATGATGTCACAGAATTCACACGAGAAAGGACAGCCCCGCGAATACTGAACCGACATCGCGCTGTAACGTTTGAGATTCGCTAGCCGAAAATCAGCTAACGGCGTAGCCGACAGCGGTGGGCGCTCGATCGCCTGATACGTCCGCTTGGCTTTGCCGCGCGCCAGGTCTTCAACAAATTGCGGCAAGGTAGTTTCAGCTTCGCCCAGGAAGATGTGATCGGCTTCCGGCAGGTCTTCAATTGTGGTGGTAACGTAAGGCCCGCCGAGCACCACGCGCTTGCCGCGCGCTTTGCAACGCGCGACGACCTCCCTTAGCGATTCCTTCTGCACCAGCATCGCGGTGGCGAACACCATGTCCGCCCACTCAATGTCCGCGGACTTGAGTGGTTGCACGTTCAAATCGATAAGTCTTCGTTCCCACGACGGTGGCAATAAAGCCGACACGGTTAGCAGGCCCAACGGCGGAAAGGCGCAACGCTTGCCCTCAAACGGCAACGCATGTCTAAAACTCCAATATGTATCGGGAAACTCCGGGCTGACTAATAAGACTTTCACTACTCTACTCCACTCTTACTTCTACCAGACAAATGTTTATGCAGGCCGGCCTGTGCCGGCATGATCGAATTCAACGTTATCGCGGCGAAAGCGAACGGCTCAGCGTCGGGACTTCGGCTTGTCGCGAGCCATTTTCAACACATCGCCCGGATTGCACTTCAGCGTTCGGCAAATCGTCTCAAGGGTATTAAAAGTAATTCCCTGAGCTTTGTCTTTCTTCAAACGCCAGAGCGTTGTGTGGCTCACGCCGGTTTCTTTGGCCAGCCAATAGAACGTTCGTCCGCGTGCTTTCAGTAAGTGATCGATTTGAATTCTGATCATTGCACCTTTTCTGCTAACGTATGTAGCATACACGTATGTTTCGGTGCTGTCTAATATTAACGTATGACATATATATCGTGTTTGACATATATCGCATATGCCTGTAAAGTTTTTGAAGATTGAGTTAAGCTAACTCTGTCCTCAGCTCTTCTGGAATTCTCCAGATTACCTGAAGCCAACAGCTGGAATCGCGGACCCCGGGCTCGAAACGAGTTGGGTTGTTTCGTGTATCTGAACGAGCGGCGGGATATCAAATGATCGTTTGTGAATTCTGTCTGCACTACAAGCAAGGTCAATGCAGTGTGGGTCTCAACATTCCCAAGACCATGAGTTGCCGCGACTTCAAGCCGGGAATCGAAAAGTTTTGCGCCGACCCAAAAGACTTCGTAAGTGAAAACCAGATCGTTCAGATGTCGACATTCTTTGGTTTTCAGCGAACCGAGCTCAAGAAAATTAAGGCCATGGCCGCGACCGAAGCAAAACGCTCGGTCGCCGAGGTAAAAGCTTAAAGGGCTAGTGAAGCATTGGAGACGACGAACGTAACGCAAACAAGAGGATTCAATTGGGGGACTACGATTTTCTTAATCGTGGCCCACGCCGCCGCAATCGCGGCTTTATTTTTCTGGAGCTGGCCAGCCGTTATCAGCGCCATCATTTTTTACTGGGTCGCCGGCAGCCTCGGTATTGGCATGGGCTTTCACCGTCTAATCACGCACCGTGGTTACCGAGTGCCCAAGCTGGTTGAGTATTTCCTGGTGACTTGCGGCAGTCTGGCGCTCGAAGGTGGACCAATTCAGTGGGTAGTAACCCATAGGATTCATCATGCGCACACTGACCGCACAGGTGATCCGCACACGCCACGCGATGGTGGCTGGTGGGCGCACATTGGTTGGATTCTGGACGGCAAAGCGCAGCAGTATGACCCAGCCACGATCGAGCGTTACGCTCCGGACATGGTAAGGGATCGCTACTACGTCTGGCTTGATCGCTTCTACTACGTTCCCCTGCTACTGCTGGGGCTCATGCTCTTTGGGTTTGGAGGTTGGGCCGTAATGCTTTGGGGAGTCTTCCTGCGACTGACGCTCGCGCTCCATGCGACCTGGCTGGTCAATTCGGCGACGCATTTATGGGGCAGGACCAGATTCGCTACCGGCGATGATTCGCGCAATAGCTGGTGGGTGGCCCTGCTGACGTTCGGCGAAGGTTGGCACAACAACCACCACGCTTATCCAACTTCAGCTCGTCATGGGCTACGCTGGTACGAAATTGATTTTAATTGGATCGGTATCCGTGTGCTGCAATTCTTCGGACTGGCGCGAGCCATCAAGCGAGTGCGCTTTAATCAAACCACTTCCGCCTGGCAGTTGGTGCGCGGTCATGTGAGATCACAGCATTCTTAGATACGTGACACGGCCAAGGAAGCAGACTCGCAATAGCTGGCATCAGCATTCTCCCCAAGCTGCTCCTCCTGTTTATCGCTTTGGCTGATGGTGTTTCGACGGCCAGGCACGTCGAGCACACCGGCAATTGACCGATGAACTCGTTGAGCTCGGAGAGAAGGGTTAGGATTGGGACAGTGAAATGCCTAAGATAATTTGGTCATGCTCAGACTGCGGCATGGTATTGCCACTCTGGCAAATCAAATGCACTAACTGCCATCGCCTGGCTCTCAGTTGGCTGCACTTGATCCTGGCCTCGGGAGCTGCTCTCCTGGCAGTGTTCCTGCTGCTTAAGCTGCTCTAACGATGCATGGACTAAGAGTGTACATAAACAGTGAAGCGGTCGAAACCCGCGGCGGATGTCCGGTCTTTTATAGCCGGCGCGAAGATGGCCCCTACTATCGGTGGTCATATGATGACAGCCTACGCGAGTGGCAGGTCGGACGCGTGTTAAGATCAGGCGTTTCAGCTAAGATGCTTGCGCCAGCAACCTGGAAAAAGATTCCGGCCGGCTTGCAGAGATGCATTGCCGAGCATTATCAGGATTGATTAGAAGGAGAACCGATTGGCAAAAGACGATTTGATTCCCGCCGAGGGCACTATTATTGACAAGCAACCTAACGCATTTTTCAAAGTGCGGCTGGACAACAGTTCACATGTTGTGCTCGCAGGTATTTCCGGCAAGATGCGCAAGCATCGCATCCGAATTCTGGTCGGCGATCGCGTGAGCGTGGAAATGTCTCCGTATGACCTGTCCCGAGGCCGCATCACCTATCGTTATAGATGAAGCGCTCAGCCAGGAACTGCCTTAGCCGCTCACGAATCTCGTCTCTTACGCGCCTAAAGACGTCAAGCCGCTCGACCTCATTACCAGGCATTGCGGCCGGGTCCTCAAAACTCCAATGGATCCGCTTCACGTTACCGGGAAACACCGGGCATTGTTCGTTGGCGTTATCACAGACCGTAATTACGTAGTCAAATTCCTGGCCGATGAATTCATCAATCGATTTTGATCGATGGCCGGAGATATCAATGCCAATCTCGCGCATGACCTCAATTGCTTCAGGTCGTAAAGATGCGGGCTCAAGGCCGGCACTCTCGACTTGAAAACGCTCATCACCACCGTGACGCAGCAGGCCTTCCGCCATTTGGCTTCGCGCCGAGTTGCCGGTACATAAGATGAGCACGCGAATCGGCTTGTTCATATTCGTCGACACATGAAACCTAACCAGCGTCCTCGACTGTCGCGACGCCGAGGGCCGGCAGGCCGTCTCTGAAATAGCGCTTTTGAAACCATAAAGCGACGTTCACCAGGCCGATCAGAACCGGCACCTCAACGAGTGGACCGATCACGGCAGCAAACGCGGCGCCCGACGTAATGCCGAATACGGCCACGGCGACCGCGATTGCCAACTCGAAATTATTGCTGGCAGCCGTGAATGACAGAGTGGCTGTCTTTGAATAATCGGCGCCGATCTTGTAGCCCATGTAGAAGCTGACGAGGAACATGACAACGAAGTAGATGAGCAGTGGAATGGCAATTCTCAGAACGTCCAGCGGAAGCCGTACGATCAGGTTCCCTTTAAGACTGAACATCACCACGATTGTAAATAGCAACGCGACGAGCGTCAGCGGACTTATCTTCGGAATGAAGATACTGTGATACCAGTCCTTTCCTTTCGCTTTGACCAAAAAGTAGCGCGTGAGCATGCCCGCAATAAATGGAATGCCGAGATAGATGAATACGCTCTGGGCAATCTGGCGGATGCTCACTTGTACGATGCTGCCGCGCAAACCAAACAGTGGCGGCAACAGCGTGATGAATATCCAGGCATAGATGCTGTAGAACAACACCTGGAACACGCTGTTGAAAGCTACCAACCCGGCTGCGTATTCGTTGTCACCACGCGCCAATTCGTTCCACACAATCACCATCGCAATGCAGCGCGCAAGTCCGATCATGATTAGGCCGACCATGTATTCTGGATAACCACGCAAAAACACCATCGCGAGGCCAAACATCAGGATTGGGCCTATTATCCAGTTCTGCACGAGCGAGAGTGTCAGCACTTTCCAGTTTCGAAAAACCTCGCCGAGATTTTCATAGCGAACCTTCGCGAGGGGCGGGTACATCATGAGGATCAAACCGATCGCGATGGGAATGTTCGTTGTTCCCAACTGAAAGCGGTTAATGAAACTCTCGATACCAGGATTGATGTAACCGACGAAAACACCTACCGCCATCGCCATGAAAATCCACAGCGTAAGAAAACGATCGAGAAATGAAAGTCTGGTTCGCTTCATTCCCTAAGTCACTTGATCGCGTACACCTTGACGCTTGCGGCGTAGTCGTTCACGTTGTAGCGCGACAGCAGCTCAGTAAACTTCTCGAAGAGTTTTGTTTCCGCTGCTGACGTAGGCACGGGAGCGCAACACGCAGCCGTTGCTTGCGCGGTTTCAGTTGCCGACGGAGAACAACATCCGGACTGATTTTGGATTTGCGCCGGCGCCGGTGAACAGCATCCCGACTGGTTTTCGATTTTTACATAGGCATTCAGGTCGGCGCCCGAATCGATCACCTGTACATTCGAAAATCCGGCTTCGATCAACTGACGCTTGTAATCGTCAATCAGAATCGCGCCGCCGATACAACCGACATAGGCGAACACATCCTCACTGATTTCGCGTGGTAGCGGTTGCCTCAAAGCAATGTCGCTCACGGCGAGGCGGCCGCCGGGCTTTAGCACTCGGGCGATTTCTCGAAACACGGCAGGTTTGTCCGTTGCCAGGTTGATAACGCAATTACTAATAACGCAATCAACCGAATTGTCCTGAAGCGGTAGCTTGTCGATAGTCGCCAGATGGAACTCCACGTTTGAGTAGCCCTCCCCGTTGTTCCCCTTGGCCGCGTTTCGTCGGGCCAGGTCAATCATCTCCGGCGTCATGTCGATACCAATCGCACGCCCTGTCGGCCCGACCCTGGCCGCCGCCAGGAATACGTCGAGGCCCCCGCCTGAACCGAGATCGACGACTGTTTCACCTTTCCGCAGATTTGCGGTCCCAGTTGGATTACCACACGACAGTCCCATATTTGCTTCAGCGGGAATCGACGACAATTCTTCAGGCGAATAGCCAAACGCTTCCGCCACCGCACGCACACCTTCATTCTCAGTAGATAAATTGCTGATTGCCACGACGCCGTACCTTGATTTGACGGCCTGTTCAAGATTCTCAGACATTCCAGCCTCCTATTTGTACAATGACTAATGTTCTTACCATATACGCTCAGGCGCATACGTTTCGAGTGCATACTATCGCCGACGGGAATATATGTCAAGCCATATATGTGTAGAGTTGGAATTTATTTTTAGGAAGAAAGAAACAAACCTGTTTGGCTGGTGGTGCACTTGAAGAGCAGCGAACTTCATGCTGCGCGCGCGGACGTCCCCGTCCGAAACGGCAGCCAGGCGCGCAGATTAATCGCAGAAAAGACTATTTTGCGCTTCGCTCTAAGCGCGGACGAGGACGCCGGCGTTCCCAGCAAAATGAGCCGCGCTTTTTAAGCGGGACGGACTTTCGTGGTTAGTTGCTCTGACCTTCAAACAGGCTCTTGAGCACACGCGCGCGT
>DATISD010000410.1:0-7217 GCA_035469005.1 Pyrinomonadaceae bacterium
CCAAACGCGAAAATGAGGAAGACTGCCACCGAGCAAACCACAATTCCAATCGTCCGTCGATTGAAACCAAATCCGGCGGCGAACGGTGCGACGATCAGCCAGGGAAGATAGAACCCAACCGTCTCTCTCAGATTAACGCCAAGCCCGAGCACGGCCGCGCCCGCCAGGATCAGCCACCCGCGCTGTTGCTTCACACCGCGCAAATGGATCACGAGCGCTGCCGCCGTGAACAGCACTGACGGCACGTCGGTCATTACCTGTCCGCCATAAATCACAAGAATAGGTGAGCACGCCACCAGCAAAGCGGAAATCGTTGCTGCGCGGATTGAACCGGAAAGGCCGCGCGCCAAAATCCAACAGGCGGTAACCGACATCGGCGTCGTTGCCACCACTGCAAACTTGAAAAGCAGGTACGCCTGGTCTGGCCGGAGACCAAAGATTGCATGCGCCGTTTTGTAGAGCCCAAAATTAAAGAGCGTGAAGAGCGATCGGCCCAGGGCCATCGAAGACGGCCGCCCATGCAATGAAAAGATCGTGTAATCGAGCCCGTCCCAATCGCCAATAAATGGATTTAGATAGACGAGCGCGAGAACAAAGGCCAGCAGCGCCGGCGGAAACCAATATGCGTACGATCGCAAAGACTCTCGCGACGATAGGTGCCGGGCGTCAGAAGGAAAAGACATGGAAGATTGGAAATTGCAAATTCAACCGCAAAAAGTGATTTGCAATTTTCAATTTTCAATTTTCATTTTGCAATTCTTGATTTGAGGCTCCCGGATGGCTGTCAGCCACGGCTAATTGCCAGCGCCATTCTGCGGCCGCTTCACCATCCTTAGTTTCGCGCCGCCGTGACTGTACTCGACTTCGTCCATAATGTTGTAGATGAGCAGGACCCCGCGGCCTGAGGATTTAAAAAGATTGGCTGGGTCGGTGGGATCGGGAATTTCATGTACGTCAAAGCCCTCGCCTTCATCCTCAATCGTGAAAATCGCTTCGCGAGCCGATAACTCAGCCGTAACGCGCAAGAGCTTTCCCGGATCGTTTCGATTCCCGTGCTTGACGGCGTTCACGAATGCTTCGTCGAGGGCAACGAACAAATTCGACTGCTCGACTTGCACCAGCCCTAACTTATCTACTCGATCGAGTAAGTACTCCAACACCGAGTTCATAAGCGTCAGGTCGCTGGGCAACTCCAAGTCAATTTTTTCGCGTACTGCGATCGCCGGTGAACGATCTATATGCTGTAGCTTGAACGCCAGAGTCTTTTCTATGATCTCGTGCAGCTCGGCAACCGCCCGGCGCGGCTGCGAGCTGGTAACACTTATCTTGAACGACCTGACGGCCTCGCATCCCGACGAGGGTTCGCTGTTCACGAGATCGCTGACCAGCAGATCAAACTGTGTCAGATCCTCGAGGGCCAGCGCTTCGCTCCGTTCGCCCGCCACCGTGACTGTGTGACCGAGTGCGTAAAGCTCTTTAGCCAAACCGGCGCGAATGTCGTCGCTGTTTTCGACGATCAGGATGCTGCACGTTTCTCGATCCGCTCGGATCATTTTTTCGAAATTCGGCGGCGGAGAGATTTAGCCGAAGGCCTTCCTGCTTAGCTAATACGATCCTTCATCAAAAGGCGTTCGGAATATATCACCGAGAGGACAAGTTGGACAGGGTGTTCTGGCGGATCTGGTTGGCTAATTTTCCCTCAAACGCTGTCCGGGAGCGCCTATTTTGCACAGCCTAATACTGCTGTCTGGCGAACCTGCGGCGAAACAGGTTCACTGGTTCGCACGCGCTCAATCGATGCGTTACACTACGCCTTCTTCGCGTAACCACCGTGGCCGGAAAGGGAAAGCTTCAAATCCAAGTCGAGTACTGGCTGGCGCGGGCGCTCCTGGCCTTTTTCGCGGCGTTGCCGCTTGCGACCGCGATGAGCCTGGGCATGGCGTTGGCTCGTTTCGGTCAATTGTTTCCGAAGCTTCGTCAGACTGCCGAGCGCAATCTGAAGCTGGCCTTTCCTGAGATTTCAGAAGCCGAACGACGCAGATTGATGCTCGGCTGCTTTGAGAATCTCGGCCGTTTGCTGGCGGTGTTTAGTCACTTCAGAGACTCAGATCGAGCGAATCTGGAACGCGTAATCGAATTTCGAGGCGTCGAGCATCTTCAAGCTGCAAAGGAACATGGCCGCGGTGTCATTCTTTTCACCGGCCATGTCGGCGCGTGGGAACTAACAAGTTTCGGCCTGTCAATGTTAGGTCATCCTTTAAGCTTTCTGGTGCGCCGGATCGATAATCCGAAAATCGAAGCGCTGATAGAGAGAGAGCGCGCGCACCGGGGCAATCGTTCGATCGATAAGCGATTCGCCGCGCGTGAGATGCTCCAGATCCTGCAGACCGGCGGCACGCTGGGAATCCTGGTTGATCTCAACACGTTGGATCGGGAAGCGATCTTCGTTGACTTCTTTGGCATCGCAGCTTCGACGACATTCATGGTGGCGAAGCTGGCGCTACGTACCGGCGCCGACGTTCTGCCGGTATTCGCGCCTTGGGACAAGACGAAGCAGAAGTTCCTTTTGAACGTTGGTCCGGCAATGTCGTTTGAAGGCACCGGCGAAGAGCAGGAAGATGTAAGACGACTGACCCAGGCTTTCACTGATGTGGTGGAAGACTATGTGCGACGCTATCCTGATCAATGGCTGTGGATTCATCGACGTTGGAAGACTCGGCCTCCCGGCGAGCCGGAAATTTATTAGGCCGTGCATTGAAGGTCAGTACTGCCGGTGTGAGTGGGGGCAAAGAAGCAACGCGTGATGCAAACTCGAACTGTTAACTCATCCGCTCATGCGGATGGTGCTGGCCTCATGAAACGAAACGGATCTTCGTCCAATATCGAGCGCGCTTACTCATTCGCCAATCTTGGCTCCTATTCCTTCAAAGATCGGCTGCTGATTCGCGCAGCCGATCTTATTTTCTTTTTGGCGATCAAATTTATTGGCCGCACCGTGAAGTTCGAAATTGAAGGCTGGGAAAACTGGGAAGCAGCCTCGCGCGAAGGGCGAATTCCCATTTACACTTTCTGGCACGACCGGGTGTTTCTCGCGACTTACTTCTGGCAACGACGGGCCATCGTGGTGATGACTTCGCGCAGTTTTGATGGTGAATACATCGCGCGGTTCATTCAGCGATTCGGATATGGCGCGGCCCGCGGATCGTCGTCACGCGGGGCGACCGGGGCGGTCGTTGAGATGGTTCGGTTGATGCGGGCGGGCTGTCCCACAGCTTTCACGATCGATGGGCCCAGAGGCCCCCGTTATGTCGCTAAGATGGGCGCTGTGCTATTGGCGAAGAAGACCGGAAATCCGGTTCTCCCTTTTAGCATTGCCGCTGAAAGATTTTGGGAAGCCAAGAAAAGCTGGGACCGTCCCCAAATCCCGAAGCCGTTCACCCGGGCGAGCGTCTTTATCGGTGCGCCAATCCGTGTGCCGGCGGATGCAGATGAAGTAATGCTCGAGGCAAAACGCAACGAACTGCAAGCGTCGCTTGACGATCTCGATCGACGCGGACGCGAAAAATACTCGAGGTGAATCATGATGGAGGATCAACTGGAAACCGAGCGGCTGCTCCTGCGGATGATTCGCCTGGAAGATTTTGAAGCTTACGCCGCGCTGGGCGCCGATCCCGAAGTAATGCGCTATCTGGGCGGAAAAACGCGGGACCGTCTGGAGTCCTGGCGGAACTTGTGCGCTATCGTCGGGCATTGGCATTTCCGCGGTTATGGGATCTGGGCCGTGGAGGAAAAAGCAACCCGCCAATTCATCGGATGCATCGGTCTTCACTATCCGGAAACGTGGCCCGGATTCGAACTAGCATGGACGCTCGCGCGCGCGGCGCAGGGCAAAGGATTCGCGACGGAAGCCGCGCGTCGTGCGCTTGAATATGCTTTCATTGATCTAAATCGTGACCACGTGATCAGTTTGATCAATCCTGAGAACCGCGCATCAATTCGCGTAGCCGAACGGATCGGCGAAACGGTGAAGGGGCACACCGAATTGCTTGGCACTGAGGTCCTGATTTACGGGATTGATCGCAATACGTGGCGCTCACAACAGCAAGCTAAACCTGAAGTATCCGGCTAGCTTCGATCACAAATGTGGCCCAGACTTTAGCGCGGCACCAAACGTCTTCGATTTTACGTCTGGGCCAAATACGATCTACTATCTCGCTATAAAGCAAGCCCGGAAGTTTCGCAGTTCGCGATTTTAGCAATCACGATTCAGGGGAGAGTCTGAATGATTAATCAGGAACGCATCAAAAACCTTCTACTCGAACTCGTTCAAATCGACAGCCACTCGCGTAAAGAACGCGAAGTTGCCCAATGCATCAAGCGGTATTGTGAGGAAATGGGTGCGCAGGTTGAGATCGACGATGCCGGCGCCGCAGTCGGCGGCGACACTGGCAATGTGATCGCGCGGTTCGCGGGCACGATTCCGAATGCGCCTTCGATCATGATGAGCGCGCACATGGACACGGTTGTTCCGGGCGAAGGCGTGAAGCCAATCGTTGAGGGAGACATCATTCGAACTGACGGCACCACTGTTTTGGGCGGCGACGACAAATCGGGCTGTGCCGTAATCATCGAAGTCATTCGCTGTCTGCAAGAACAAAATATTTCGCACGCGCCGATTGAAGCCATTTTTTCTATCTGTGAAGAAGTTGGATTACTTGGAGCAAAAAACGTCGACGTCTCGAAACTGAAAGCAAGGTACGGAATTGTTTTCGACTCAGACGACCCGGGGTTTCTCTTTACCAAAGGGCCTTCGTCGAATCACATGGAGTTCAGGATTCACGGCCTGGAATCGCACGCCGGCGTCGCGCCTGAAGAAGGCATCTCGGCAATCAGGATTGCCGCAGAAGCTCTCGCGGCCATGAAGCTCGGCCGCATCGATCAGGAGACAACTGCGAACATCGGCCAAATCGAAGGCGGCATGGCCACGAATATCATTCCGAACCTGGTCGTCCTAAAAGGTGAAGCTCGCTCGCACAGCGAAGAAAAGCTCGAAGCGCAAACTGCCCACATGAAGAAATGCCTGGAAGACGCGGCTGCCAAATATGAAGTGACCGTGGCGGGCAAGACCACGAAGGCTTCGGTCGAATCGCACGTCGAGCGCGACTACTCGTCGATGGACGTGCCCGACAGCTCACATGTCGTGCAACTCGTGATTCAGGCGGCAAAGCGAATGGGCCTTGATGTGAAGACCATGGCTTCGGGAGGGGGTTGCGATGCGAACGTTTTCAATCGTAAGGGAATTGAGTGCGCCAACCTGGGCACCGGCATGCGCGCCATCCACACCGTCAAAGAATGGCTCGACGTCAAAGACATGTACGCCGCTGCCGAAATGACCCTCGAAATCATGAAGCTAAATGGCGAGTTGGCGATGAAGTAAGGGCGCCGGCTCCTCTGCCTGCCGTCCGCCGGAGACTTGCCTGGGCCTTCTAATACGGTGGCCCCCGTTGCTGCAGGACCAGGGCGCTCCTCTTGTTTAGCCTGCCGATGAGGCGAAATCCACGCAAAAAAGGTTCTTGACGCGCCTTCCTCACGGCCTCCATAATCGAATCAGTGGCACAGACTTCAGTCTGTGAAATTCCTGCCCTCCCAAATCACAGACTAAAGTCCGTGCCACATTTTTGATCGGAGGACGGTAACCGAGTGAGCGAAGAACTGGAAAACAGCTTGCAGCAGGCGATCGAAACTTATTTTAACGATCGGCTACGGTCTATTGATGAACAGGTTTCTCGTTTGCAGACTGAGGTGAACGAGGCTTTGGCGCGACTGCGCGAAAGCTCGAATGCTGAAAGCCTGGATGGAACGACACTGTCGGCCGCGATCTTCGCGCATCTGCAAACCGCGCGCGGGCAAAAATTGACAGGCGCAGCGGTTTCTGCCCCTGCTCCTCGAGACGCAGCCACAATTAAGCGGGCGGTTCAGGAGATTGAAGAACAGCAAACGCAGACAGAAATCCTCAAGTCGCTGCTGAAAGGCGCAGTTCACTTTGCGGAGCGCGTCGCGCTGTTCGTTATTAAGAACGATCAAGCAATTGGCTGGCGCGTCTGCGAAGCCAGTGATCCGACAAATCTCGAATTGATAGGGGGAGTTTCGTTACCGTTGACTTCCGAAACGATTCTCACACGCGCAGTGCGAGCTCGAAATTCGTGTTCAGGTGACCCGCGTTCGAGTTCTGAAGATCAAATGCTGATCGATCAGCTGGGCGGTTCCCCGCAAGTCATCGTGTCAATTCCACTGATTGTCCGTGGCAAAGTCGTGGCCGTGCTTTATGCCGACTCAGCTTCATCTGATCCCGATGCGATCAATTTGGACGCTCTCGACGTTTTGGTGCGCGTCGCCGCGATGGCCGTAAATCTGGTTTCGGTCCATCGAGCCGCACCCGAGCCGCGTCCGGAAACAACCGCCGTAAAGGCGGAACCCGCGCCTGAGCCTGCCGCGGAAGTCGAATCAACCTACGCCCCGCAAATTGAAGCACAAGTTGCGGAGCCTGAGTCGCAACCGGTTCCCACCGAGACGGCAGAAGTTGCAGCGCCGGTAGAAGTCACGCCCGAAGAAATTTCCGCCGCACCCGAGGCCGAAGCTGCCGCCGAACAGCCGGCTGAACCAATTGCCGCTGAAACTGCTGAGGCAGTGGAATCGAGTGCACCTCAGGCGCCAGCGGCGCCTCCGGCAGAATTCACCGAAGGCGCGTCGTCGGAACCGGCAGCGCAGCCAGCTCCTGCTGCGCCTGCATTTGTTTCGGAGTATGCGACACCTTTGGGAAGCGTGCGCCGCTTTGGGGTTAGCGAACCGGATCTACCAATCGAAGTCAGCGAGGAAGAGCGCCGGCTGCATAACGACGCGCGACGCTTCGCGCGGCTGCTGGTTTCAGAGATCAAACTTTATAACGAACCGAAGGTTAAGGAAGGCCGAAGCCACGGCGACCTTTACGATCGTTTGCGTGAAGACATCGATCGATCGCGCCAGATGTACGACAAACGCGTGGCCCCGCCGGTGGCTGCGCGGCATGATTACTTTCATCAGGAACTGGTCAACATGCTGGCCGAAGGCGATCCGGCAAAGCTCGGCGGCAGATATCCGGGAGCTGCCAGCGCTAACTGATTGGAATTGAAGCGCCCGCATCCTGCGTGCGGTCTCGCCGGTTAACAAATGAAAACGGC
>DATISD010000411.1:0-3501 GCA_035469005.1 Pyrinomonadaceae bacterium
AGCAGCGACAGATCTTCGAAGGTGGCGAAAAACTTGAAGGGGTTGCCGATCAACAACCCGGGATCTTCAAATACCGTCTCGTCCCGTCTCAACCATCGCCGCGCGAAGTGCGCGAGGAGAAACGCCAGAAAGATTACCGTCTGAAAGATCATCACCGCACCGAGCTTGCGTGGGTGATAGTTGTCGACGTACCAAAGCCAAAACAACAAGTGCGTACCGGCAAAGGTCAGCGAGCTTAGTCCCACCCAAATCTTCAAGAGCGCCAGCGCCCCAATGTCGAGGCCCGCGATGTAACTGAACAACGATCGGTACTGATCCCGATCCGAGTGCAACAACACAGGTACGAGAAAACCGCCGATCAGGGCCATCACGGCGATCGCGGGAGCGTCGTAGAGCAACGCGAGGCCTGTGGCTTCGGCGATTAGAATCGCCATATAAACGAAAGCCGCTTTCTGAGTCGCGAGATGGTAATAGCCAAACGACGCATACGCCGAAAGGTAAAGCAGCACCACACCGCCACCGGTCAAAATCTGTGAGAAGACTCGCCATTTCCGCTGATGGTAACGAAAGCCCACGGCAATTAACGTAATTCCCGCGGCTACACCGATGGTGACGCGACCCAGTTCGCCGATCCAACGATTGTCAAATGCGTACTTTAGAAAGAACGCGGTGGCGAAAAGTATTAAGGACACCGATACCCAACCCAACCAACGACGACCGATGATTGACTCGATACGCTCCGCCTGCATTCTCGGTGGAATTGCCGGTGACGCAGGTGTCGGCGGTGCCGTCACGACGGGACGCGGTTCGGGTGTTGGCGTTGACGGTGGCGCAGCGGGAGGTGGGACCGTTTGAGGTTCGGTGAGCGGCGCAGCGGCTGGTTTTGCTGGCTCTTCAACGCGCTCCGAAACCGCGCCGGACCTGGCGGCAACCACTGCTTCCAGTCTGGCTACTCGAATAGTGAGTTGTTGAAGCACTTCGGCCAGCGATCTCGGAGGTGAACCGGGAGCAGCTGATTGTGGGGATTCGATTCTGGCGATGGCTTGATTGATTTTCTTTCGGGAACGGATCGAGATTACGAGCGCGATGATCGGCAGGATGATCATAGCGGCCAGCGCTCCCAATACCAGCAATACGATGACTTGCGCTTCGGTATCCACTAATGTTCTCGGGACGGTTTACGGAGCGACTTTGAGAAACTAAGTATCGGGCGCCTGGCGCTACAGACCGGCGCATTCTATTTTCACGCCTATGGTAAGTCAATAAACTTTAAGGCCCGGCCTAATTCGTCTTTCTCTGTTCCAAATAGATTCTGAAATAGGATCTCATCACTTTAATGGGCTCGTGCGTCATCGGGAGCGCTAGCGGTAGGATAGGCACACCATGAACAGAATCATCCGCATTGGCATTATTGGGGCAGGCTTTGCGCAGACGACGCAGATTCCCGGGTTCAAGAATTGTGAAGGGGCGCGCATCGTCGCGATTGCCAGCGCGCGTCGCAAACACGCTGAAGAAGTCGCGCGCCAATTCGATATCCCTAATGTTGAGAGCGACTGGCGCTCGCTCGTCAGTCGGGACGATATCGATTTAGTCAGCATCGTCACGCCTGTCGTCACGCATTGCGAGATGACGCTGGCCGCATTAGACGCGGGCAAGTCCGTTCTCTGTGAAAAACCGATGGCCATGAATGCCGATGAAGCGCGGCGCATGACTGAGCGGGCGCGAGCCGCCGGCTTGCTCGGGTTGATCGATCATGAATTGCGGTTTCTTCCGGGTCGAATCAAGATGCGCGAACTGATTCGCAGCGGCGCAATCGGTAAGGTGCGTCATGCAGCGCTGACGTTCCGATCAGATTCGCGCGCCGACCCGAATCGCGCGTGGAACTGGTGGTCGGACGAGAAGCAAGGGGGCGGAGCCCTGGGCGCGATTGGCTCGCACGTGACGGACGGCTTTCGTTGGTTCCCTGGAACAGAGGTTTCTGAGGTGCTTGCAAATCTGGCAACGCATGTCCGCGAACGCAGGGATCACGACGGACGCCTGCGTGAGGTTACCACGGACGACGAAGCTAACCTGCTACTGCGATTCGCAGACGGCGAGTTTACCGAGGGGGCGACCGGCAATGCGTCGATGTCTTTGGTCGAAGCGGGTAAGCCGGAACATCGTCTGGAAATTTTCGGTTCGTCGGGGGCTTTGATGATTGAAGAGAACGGCGACCTGTGGCAATCAAACATCGGCGATGGGCAGTGGCGTCGCGTCGAAGTCGGACGCGCAGAATTGGCGCCGGGCATGCGCGACAGTGGTTGGGCGCGCGGCTTCACGATCTTTGCTCGGAAGATTATTGATGCCTTGCGCTCCGGCGGGACAACGGTTGAAGGAGCGGCAACATTTGAAGATGGTTATCGCACCCAGGTGGTGCTTGACGCCGCGCGGAAATCGAATCGGAGTGGCTGCTGGGAGATGTCAGAACCGCCGGCGGTAGCGGGCGGTTAACCGAATGTTAGTCAAACTCGGGAGAAGTAAGAAGACAGTGAAAAATAAAAAGTGAAAATTGCAAAGTGCAAATTGGAAAGAAAGCCGCGGCTCAGATCACGATCTCAGCACGCCGGCGGCTACGGCTTTTTCTTGTTCTGTTCTTCCGCAAGATTGTTGATGCTTTAAACGTCGACGAGACAACTGTTGAAGGCGACGCCGCGCGACGGTCTCATGGGAAGGCTTGCTGCGAGAAGTCAGAACCGCCTGCGGTAGCGGGCGGTTAACCTGAGTTTAGTCGAAATCAGGCAGGTCATCGCCTTGACCGAAGAGCACATACTCGATCGCGCGACCCACCCTTGCTTCATTCCACAGATATCGCTTGCTGCCCTTATCTGCCCAAGGGCTTGATGCGCTTATCCAACAGCCATTCTCACGCATTTTTCTGGTGGCGTTAGCCTTGAAAGCGTTGAGACCCCTCTGGTTTCTTGGTACCGATTGATACCACCATATGTGCGTGGTTCGTACGCACATTACTGGCAAGCAGATTCCAGTTTCTAATTTCGCATGTTTCTTTCAATGCCTCTTCAACGCATTGACGTTGCTGAGCATTGAGTAAAACCATCTCATCCTCCATCCGATCGCGGTTTACTTGAAGCCATTTCTTTTCGGGCGGTAGCCGCCGTGATTTGGACTGGTTGCGAAAACGATTAACGGAGCCACGTTCGTCACCGTGTAGCCAGGTTCCGTAAGAGCGAAATGTGATTAGATAGGCTAAGGGAGTGTCCGCCTGTTCCTGGCGAAGAGCAACCGCCCGCTACCGCAGGCGGTTCTGACTATTCTCATTGCTTCACAGCCTTCTTCAGGGGATTGAATTCCGATTACATTGGGCCCATGCCCGGTGGTCCGCCCATTCCCGGCAAACCCATGCCACCGCCGATTGGGGTGCCCGGCAGCGGCGGCTTCGCGGTTTCGCCACGCGAGCGCAACAACGACGGATCTACGTTCTTCAAATTATAGAGCGTCTTATAC
>DATISD010000412.1:0-2604 GCA_035469005.1 Pyrinomonadaceae bacterium
GTTCCATAGGCGAGCGTTGACAACACGATCATCACGCAGATCGTGAGAAACGCGAGCCGGCTGGCCAGCGAGTGACGTCGCTTGGTTGTTTCGCGCGTCGCTGCCTTAGCGGTTGCTACTGCCCGCTCTTCGAGAAGCGCCGGAACCGCCGACGCGTTGGAGATTGAAGTCGTCATACCAGACAGTGCCAAAAATCGGACAAATCGGCGCATTATCTTCACAGGCGGCCCGAACAAGTCCGATCGAGATTCCTTCGTGCTTGGGTTTGGTTTTGAAATCCAGGGTTACCAGTTGCCAGTCATTCGTTCCCGTAGGCGTCGGTGGCGAAGATACTAATTGCATGTTATCGACCGAATCGCTGATGACGACCGCCGGCGTGCTGGCGCTGGTTAAGCCTTCGGTCCGCTGATAGAACTGAATTCTGTATTGCGTCTCGGGTTCGACGATGATCGTTTGTGATACCGGAATGCTTTCCAGCTTGGCTGGCGCTTTGAAAATTATCCGCAGGCTGCCCTCGTCACCGCGTCCACGCGGGTCGATCGTGATCTGCGCTTGCGGCCGATTATTGATAACCCAGTGGAATGGTTTTGAATCCGACAGGGGCACGGTCTTTTCAAAGCCGCCGTTCCAGAATTGCTCTGGCACAGGTAACTGAGATGCTTCCGGCTCGAGTTCGCGCAATAGCGCGAGAGCCGCGTGAAACTGTTTATGCTCAAGAAGTGACTGTAAAACTCGATCAGTGAGAGCGCCTTCAGCTTTTCGATCGGCGGCGCTGATGGTGCGCAGCACGCGCGCGGCGTCATCGAACTTATCCGTATTGATCAGGTTGATGGCGAATTGCAAACGCACTGCAGGCGCCGGCAAAACCTGAACGATTTTGTCTATATCGCCGCTGAACACCTGCGACGCCAGGCCGAATATTGGGGCCTGCATGAGTTCATCAGCTTCGGCAGCCCGAGATAGTTGCGAAAAAGCCTCGTCGATCTTTCCCTGGCGCAAAAGCAAATTTCCATAATGCCAGCGCGGATGCGAATACGCCGGCGCCAGCTCAACGGCTCGACGCAAGGCCTTCTCACCGCTGTCGGGATCGCCGGCCGCTTCCAAAGCGCGGCCCAACTCCATCCAGTAGCGATAGTCGTACGGTGCTGCCTGGACCGCCAGTTCGTATTCGCGCACAGCTGCGGCCAAATTCTCTGCACTAAACGTCTTTTCCTCGAACGAAGCCAGCCGCCAGTGTGCAAGCGGATCGGCAGGGGCCCACCGGACGGCCATCTGCGCCATTTCGATGCCCCCTTCGTCGACCGCAGGCGCAAACTCCGCCACCGTATTTCCTACGTACCATCTAACGGCGGCCCAGGCCCCTAAGATCGCGATCAATGCAGGCAGCAAGAGCAGCCAACGCAAACCAGGAGGCTTAAAATTCAGAATGACTACGGATGGAGATTTCGAATTTGGCACGACTTCAGAGAATTACAGATCTCCGTTCGTAGATATTTGTCCGACGGTTTTGAGAGGATTATCAGAAATAGCTTCGATTCGAATCGACATTCGTCTCAATTCGATATTGCGGGCGTCGCATTCGCTCCAGATTTCCGCGATTCGTTCCGCAGAAATTCGCGGCGTGGAAATCAGCACCTGCTCGACCTGCTGTTCACTGATGATCCTGGCAAGTGATCCGTTTCCTCCATAAACCCGAAACCCATGAATGAGTTTGCCATGCTTGTTCGGGTCGTCATCGATAAAACCGATTGGAGCATAACGAAGCTCACGATTGTTCAGCAGTTCGCGCAGCAGTAACTCGCCGGCATCCCCGGCGCCATAGATAACTACTCGACGCCCATTAGCGGTACCGACGGCCGGAATCACCTTGCGGAAAAAGCGAAAAGCGATGCGGCTGCCGGCCAGGAGCAACAACATCACCAGGGCATCGATGGCAAATACTGCGCGTGAGAACCCCTGGAAGCGAAACTTGAACAGCACGATCGTCATGCTGACGATCGACCCGGCGGCGACGGCTTTAGCGAACGTCAACAAATCGTCCATGCTGGTATATCGCCAGATGCCGCGATACACGCCGAACACCAGGAATGCCGCGAGGCGCACCACGACCAGCACGGGCAGCGTGCGCAAAAACAATTTCCAGGCGGGACTGTTTGAGAACGGCTCGAATTTGATCGCATAAGCCGACCAGTAAGCCAGAACGATCAGGACTACGTCGAGCAGCACTTCAAAGATGCGCCGCTTGTAAGAAAAATCTACCAGGAAAGCAAACAGCGGATTGTCGCGCGCGACCAGGACCTGATCGTCTTCGTTGTAGCCGCGCGCGCGCGCCAGAAAAACACCCAGCAGCGTCAAACCAATCGTGAAAATTGCCAGCAGCGCGAGACCTACGTCCGGCTTTAACTGACGCACCATAATCGCTAAAAGCCCCGACACCGCAGCCAAAGCGTAAAGCAGCAGGACAGCGCGCTTTTCTGACAGGCCGAGCGCTACCAGCCGGTGCGAAGTATGATCGCGTCCACCTTGCGAGGCGGCCCGGCCGGCAAGCTTGCGCAAAACTGTGACGAACGTCGTATCGAAAATCGGGATGAAGAGCACCAGGAT
>DATISD010000413.1:0-9103 GCA_035469005.1 Pyrinomonadaceae bacterium
GGCGAAATGGTGGTGGCCACCTATGAAGCTGTGCATACAATACCGCTGAGAATTCATGGAACGTTGCTGGATTAGCAGCTTTCGTTCGCGAAGGTAGTGTCTTACTTTGCGCGTTTTCTTTCCGTCTTCGCGCCTTTGCGTGAACTGTCCCGCACAAAACACTGGCTCACGCCAAGACGCCAAGGCGCAGAGTTGCGCAAAGTCCAAACACTACCTGTTCGCATAAACTGTTTTGACTCTCGTGGATGCTGATGCTAATTTGAACTTCTTTTTGATGCCGTCTTGATCACCTCTGGATTAATAGCGCAACTTGTCATTTTCATGGTGGTGCTGCTGTTTTCGATCTCAGCCCACGAGGCGGGGCATGCCTGGATGTCCAACAGATTTGGCGATGATACTGCGCGACTGTTGGGACGGATTACCCTCAATCCGCTCGCGCACACAGACCCGATCGGCACGCTCCTGATTCCCATCGCCAGTTTCATATTCGCCCATATAGGTGCTTCCATTGCGCTTATTGGGTGGGGAAAACCGACACCCGTTAATCCATTGCGTTGGCGAAACAAGGATCTGGCGAACGTGATGGTTTCGATCGCCGGTATCCTGGCGAATCTGATAATTGCTATCGCAGCGTTGGGGCTGATGTACATCGCCGACTTTCTTCATCTTTTCGGCTCCGCTGCATTGTCTTCAGTGGAAGAGCCAATCGTGCTCTTTCTATTTACGGCTTTAAATCTCAACGTTGCTTTAGCCTTCTTTAACCTTTTGCCTTTTCCGCCGCTCGATGGCAGCAAGATCTTGTATACAATTCTTCCCGACAGTATGAAACCAGCGATCGAGGCGCTGGAAAGATTCGGCTTCATCATTCTCCTGCTGGCTATGCAAACAGGAATCTTCGGAATTATTTTCGGTCCCATTCAGCGGACAATGTTTTATCTGCTGCCCGAGTCAGTGTATCCGGCTCTAATCAAGATTTTTGGATAATCGTCATGCCTAAGCGAATTTTCAGCGGCGCCCAGCCAACTGGGAATGTTCATCTGGGAAACTATCTGGGCGCGCTGCGCAATTGGGTGGCCCTGCAACGTGATTACGAAAGCTTCTTCTGCATAGTTAATCTCCACGGCCTCACGGTCCCGCAGGATCCGAAAGTGCTGGCGGCCAAGACACGCGAACTGGCGCGGATTTATTTGGCCGTGGGAATCGATCCCAACGTCTCGACTGTTTTTGTGCAATCGGACGTGCCGGCCCACGCCGAATTGACGTGGCTGCTTAATTGCGTGGCGCGCATGTCTGAACTCGAACGCATGACGCAGTTCAAAGACAAAGCTCGGAAGCAGGAAGAAAATGTTGGGGTCGGCTTGTTCGACTATCCGGTTTTGATGGCCGCGGACATCCTGCTTTATCAAACGGACCTGGTGCCCGTGGGCGAGGACCAGAAACAGCATCTCGAACTGACCAGGGATATCGCCATTCGTTTCAATCGCGATTACGGGCAAACCTTTGCGGTGCCGGAGCCATTCATTCCGAAGGTTGGCGCGCGTATCATGTCGCTCGCCGATCCGAGCAAAAAGATGTCGAAATCCGATGAAGAGAGCGAGGCCGGGTGCATCATGTTGTTGGATGGCGACGAAGCGGTGCGGCGAAAGTTCAAGCGCGCGGTCACGGACTCGGGAACTGACATTAGGTTTGATGAATCGCGCCCGGCGATCAATAACTTGCTGACAATCTACCATCTGCTGACCGACAAGCCGTCGCAGGAGATTGAAGATCACTTCAGGGGCAGTGGCTACGCAAAGTTGAAAGGTGAGTTGGCGGACGTCACGATCGAATTCCTCAGGCCGTTTCAGGAACGCGTGCTTGGCATCGATGATGTTAAACTGGATCAGATCCTGGAGCAGGGTGCTGAACGCGCAGAAGCGATCGCGAAAGTGACGTTGGGCCGCGCCAAGGCAAACATGGGGGTGATTGGCGCGCGCAGTTAAAATTGATGGAAGAAACTACGCAGGCTGCCGAAAGCGAGAACGGTGTGAACGTGTCTTCAGACCCGCCGCAGACCATCAGCGTCGCCGGCGCGCAACCGGAAATTTCGCCCGATCGAGACGGCGATCAGTTGAGGATTACCCTGGGAGAGTTCGAGGGGCCGCTCGATTTGCTGCTGTATTTGATTCGTCAGGATCAGGTCAATATCTATGACATTCCGGTTGCGCGAATCACCGACGAATACCTGCGTTATCTCAACCTGATGCAGGAATTGGATCTTACCGTGGCGGGTGACTTTCTGGTCATGGCGGCGCAGCTCATCGATCTGAAGTCGCGCATGCTTCTGCCGCGCGATCCCACGGCGGAGGAGGAAGAAGTGCTCGATCCTCGCGCGGATCTGGTTAATCGGCTGCTGGAGCACGAAAAGTTCAAGGCCGCGGCGCAAATGCTTTGGTCGCGAGCGACTGTTGAGCAGGCAGTCTTCATGCGCGCCGAGATCGAAACCGACAAGAACAACCCCGAAGTGGTCGTTGGCTTGTTCGATTTGCTCAAGGTATTTCAGGAAATTCTCGCTCGTCACAAGGAAGAGGTCCTTATGGAGATCGAGCGAGAAGAAGTGACCATGGCCCAGATGATTGAACGCTTACGTAACATGGTGCGATCGGCAGGTGAACTGAATTTGCTGCAGTTTTTCGAACGGGCGCAATCGCGTCGCGAACTGGTCGTCGCGTTTCTGTCCGTGCTTGAGCTGGTTCGTCTGAACGAAATTTCGCTGCGCCAGCGCGAGACGTTCGGCGAAATCACGGCAAAGTCTGTGAGTCCCGCTTAGGCGTCGGCCAAAGAAAGATTATGAGCACAGCCAAAGCAGCGAACGCCGAAGAGATTGAATCAATCGCTTCCGCGGAAGAGAGCGCAATCGAGGGTCAGCGCGAAATCAGCGATACCGAGCTGAGGGCGATCGTTGAGGCGCTAATCTTTGTCGCCGACGAGCCAATCGGCGGCAGGGCTATAGCCGAAGTGGTCGATCTGGATCGCGAAGCGGTCGAAGCCGCGATTCAGGAATTGGCGACAGACTACGAATCGCGCCCGGGCGGGCTGCAGTTGCGCGAGATTGCCGGCGGTTGGCAAATCGCCACGAGGGCTGAACATCATGAGCACATTCGCGCATATCTGAAGTCAAAACCCAGCGCCAAACTTTCTCTGGCATCGCTGGAAACACTCGCCGTCATTGCGTACCGGCAACCAGTAACTGTTCCCGAGATTCTGGAGATTCGCGGCGTGCAATCTCCTTCTGCCATCAAGACCCTGCTCGACAAGCGCTTGATAGTGGCCAAAGGCCGAAAGGAAACGGTCGGGCGGCCGATGATGTACGGCACCTCGAAGGAATTCCTGATTCAATTCGGTTTGAAGGATTTGTCTGAATTGCCCAGCATCGAAGATTTCCAGGACCTGGCCGGCGGCGCAACAGAATGAATCATTGAAACATTTGATCATTGGTTCATTGATTCATTGATCCAATGGTTGGCAGGTCAGGGGTTCTACTACTAAGGGAAACTCTCACTCACTGGAACAATGAACCAATGAGTCAATGACTCAATAGATCGATGGAACAGCGTCTGCAAAAACTAATTGCCTCAGCCGGCATTGCCTCGCGTCGTCACGCCGAAGATTTGATCGTCGCTCGGCACGTCTCGGTTAACGGAAAGATAGTGACCGAACTTGGGGCCAAGGCCGACCCGGAACGAGATCACATCAAGGTCAAAGGCCGCCTGATCAATCCGCTTCTCAGCCAGCAGAAACCCGTCTATGTGCTGCTTAACAAGCCGAAGGGTTATTTGACCAGCATGTCTGACCCCGAAGGCCGGCCTTTGGTGATTGACCTGATTCCTTCCTCGCTCGGGCGTCTGCATCCTGTCGGCAGGCTCGACTTCAACACCGAAGGCTTGTTGCTGCTGACTAACGATGGTGATTTCACGCGTCATATAACCGCGGCGAAAAGTCGAATTCCAAAAGTTTACAAAGCCAAGGTTAAGGGGATGCCGCCCGACAGAGCCGTTGAACGGATGCGGCGAGGTATCGCTATCGGTGACGAGCGCACGGCGCGCGCCGACGTGCGCATGCTGCGCGAAAGTAAAACGAATGCGTGGTTTGAAGTGATTCTTACCGAAGGCCGCAATCAACAAGTGCGGCGCATGTTCGATGCGATTGGCCATTCGGTCATCAAGTTGGTCCGCACGCGCATAGGTAACCTGGAAGAAAAGAACTTAAAGCCTGGCCAATGGCGCAAGTTAAATGAAAGGGAAGTGAAGACTTTAAAGAGACCGAGCCAATCAAAAATAGCCAGGCAAAGAAGGCGTTGACCCTTCACCTGCGGATGCGTGCGTTTTCTCATTGAGTTACAATACCGGGTTCTAACAATGTCGCGACAGGCGCCCGTGCCTGTCGTTTGAGTGTCAGGCGTACTTGGTACTTCCAAAATAATGCAATTCGAACTTACCGAAGAACAACTTCAAATGAAGATGAGCGTGCGCGAGTTTGCTGAAGCCGAGATTGCGCCGCATGTCATGGAATGGGACGAATCGCAGCACTTTCCGATTGAGCTGCTGCCGAAACTTGGCGACCTGGGGTTGCTGGGGATTCTGTTTCCCGAAGAGTATGGTGGCGCCGGTCTCGGGTATGTTGAATACGCGACAGCGATTGAAGAACTTTCGCGCGTTGACGGCTCGGTTGGTATCTCAGTCGCGGCGCATAATTCGCTTTGCTCGAATCACATTTTCCAGTTCGGCAACGAATCGCAGAAGCAAAAGTATCTGGTGCCACTCGCCCGCGGTGAGCAACTCGGAGCGTGGGGTCTGACCGAGCCAGGGGCGGGTTCGGACGCCTCCGGCACTCGCACCACGGCCGTAAAGAATAATGGCGGCTGGGTTGTGAACGGATCGAAAAACTTCATCACGCACGCTATTCATGCCGATACCTGTGTGGCCTTCGCTTCCAGCGATCGCGCCAAAAAAAGCCACGGCATCACCGCTTTCATTTTTGAAAAAGGAATGAAAGGCTTTGCGCCGTCAAAGAAAGAGAACAAGCTTGGTTTGCGTGCTTCTGAAACGGCGAGCGTCGTTTTCGAAGATTGTTTCGTGCCCGATGAAAATCGTTTGGGTGAAGAGGGCCAGGGATTTGTGAACGCGATGGAGATCCTTGATGGTGGGAGAATCTCGATCGCCGCTCTGGCGGTGGGGATCGCGCAGGGGGCCTACGAGTCGGCGCTGCGATATTCAGCCGAGCGCCAACAATTCGGAAAACCGATCCGCGACTTTCAGGCAATCCAGTTCAAACTCGCTGACATGGCCATGCAAATTGATGCCGCACGTTTGCTCATGTATCGCGCTGCCTCCATGAAAGACGGGGGGCGGAAGACAACCAGAGAGTCTTCGATGGCCAAGCTGTTTGCCAGCGAAATGAGCGTGCATGTGTGCGAAGAGGCAGTCCAGATTCACGGTGGCTATGGCTACACGAAAGATTATCCGGCGGAAAAGTATTGGCGCGATTCAAAACTCTGCACCATTGGCGAAGGCACTTCTGAAATTCAGCGAATGATCATCGCGCGAGAAATCCTGAAGCAGGCATGAAAGAGTCGCTTTTAGATCGCATCATCGCCGGAGATTCAATTGCCGTCGCGCGGGCGATCTCGAAAGTTGAAGACGGGACCGAGGGCGTTTCAGAATTAATGAAGCAGATTTTTCCGCGCACGGGCCGGGCCTTGATCATCGGTATTACCGGCGCTCCCGGAGCGGGAAAATCGACGCTCGTTGACAAACTGGCAGCGCATTATCGCAAGAGCGGTGAACGGGTGGGAATCGTGGCCGTCGATCCCTCCAGTCCTTTTTCGGGTGGCGCAATTCTGGGCGATCGCATACGGATGCAAACGCTGGCGCTCGACAAGGGGGTCTTCATTCGTTCGATGGCCACGCGCGGAAACCTTGGTGGTCTGGCGCGAGCAACGGTTGAAGCGGTCGCGATTCTTGACGCGGCCGGCTATGACAAAATCATTGTGGAAACCGTCGGGGTCGGCCAGGACGAGATCGAGATTGCCAAGACCGCCGACGTTTGCGTGGTTGTACTCGTGCCCGGAATGGGTGACGACGTACAGACGATGAAAGCCGGAATTATGGAAATCGGCGACGTCCTCGTAATAAATAAAGCTGACCGCGAGGGTGTCTTGCGCACGGAAAAAGAGTTAGAGGCCTTACTCAGCATGTCCGGACGCACCGGCGAATGGCAGCCCTTGATTGTGAAAACCGTCGCTATCGAAAGCAAAGGCATTGACGATTTGGCCGCGGCGATAGATCGCAGTCGCGAGTTTCAGCAAACCGCTGACAGTGGCACTGAGCGCAAGCGAGCAATTGCGCGTTGGCGAATTCTGGAACTGCTGCGAGAACGTCTGGTCTCGGAAACTCTGAGCGGCAATTCCGCATCTGAAAAGCTTGATCGTTTGGCTGCAGATGTCGCGAACAAACAGCGCGATCCGTATTCCGCGGTGGAAGAATTGCTTAAAGCTGTCGGTAGTTAGTCGGGCGCTCAGCGAACCACTGACCACTGACCACTGACTAATGAAAATCGACCATATCGGCATTGCAACCAGCGGTATCGCGGAAGTCGCTGACTTCTATCGAGAGGCTCTGGGTCTCAACATTGAAGACGTGGAAGAAGTGGCCGAGCAAAAAGTGCGGGTAGCGATGCTGCCGATTGGCGAATCGCGGATTGAATTGCTCGAACCGACGACCTCCGACTCGCCAATTTCAAAGTTTCTCGCAAAGCGTGGGCCGGGCATTCATCATGTCGCCATTCAGGTTGAGGACCTTCGCGAATCGCTCAGGAAATTGAAGCAGGAAGGAGCACGGCTGATCGATGAAGAGCCACGCAGGGGCGCCGGCGGTTGCCTTGTCGCCTTTGTTCATCCATCATCGACTGGCGGTGTGCTGGTCGAATTGGTCGAGAATCACGAACAATAACGCATTCCCGGAAATTTCTTACTTTGAAAGGATTTAATTTTGAATTCAAAGACTAAAGCTTGGGTTGCCGCAGGTGTCGGCATCATTTTTTCTGTAGGTCTGATTGTTTGGCAGGTCAAGGCCAGCCACGGCGCGCCGATCAATCTGTCGGCGGACGATATGACGCAGATTGCCTCGGATCAGGCGCCGCAGGCACGCGCGCGTCTGGCCACCGACGACGCCGCACGCCGCGACTTTGCCAAGAACGTTCGCGAACTGCTATCAGTCGCAGAAGAAGCGAAGGCGAAGGGCATCGCTTATCGTCCTGAAATCAGGCGTCAGATGGAATTGGTGCGCGCGATTGTGATTGCGCAGAGCTTTGCTGAGACTCAAGCCGGCGCGCCGGGCGCTCCCCAGGTTTCAGATGCGGAGATCGATGCGTTTTTCAAAGAGCCCGGCCAGGAAGAACGGTTTCAGCAATTCGTCAAAGACGCACAAGCAAGCAACCCGATGATGGCCGGCCAGGCTATTCCTGACGAGCAATTGAAACAGATCAAGCATCAGCTGGGTCAGGTCCTAATCGGGGAACGTCGTGGCGTTGCCGCCAAGGTCGATCAAAAGCGCAGTGTGGAATTGCAGATCATGCTCGAACAGGCGCGACTGTTAGCTTCAACTTACGCGAAAGAAACCCTGATTCCGAATACTAAAGCGACTGACGCTGAAGTCGCTGCCTATATCGCCAAACATCCGGAGCTTGATGACAAACAAACTCGGGCCAAGGCAGAGGAAGTGTTGAAGCGGGCGCGTGCCGGTGAGGACTTTGCGGCGCTCGCGAAAGAATTTTCAACCGATCCCGGCAGCAAAGAAAAGGGCGGAGACCTGGGCTGGTTTGGGCACGGTCAAATGGTGCCGGAGTTTGAAAAGGCCGCTTTCGCACTGCAGCCCGGACAGATTAGCGATATCGTCGAAAGCCAGTTTGGTTTTCACATCATCAAAGTTGAAGAGAAGAAAACAGAAACCAAGGACGGAAAGCCGGAAGAGCAGGTTCATGCTCGCCATATTCTGATCGCCGCCGGCGGTGGGGGGAATCCGTTTGGGCCGCCGAAGTCTGCAAAGGATCAGGCGCGCGAAGCGGTCGAACAGGAAAAAGAAAAGAACATGATCGACGAGATCGTGAAGCGACAGAATAATCACATTACGATTGCGGACAACTTCTCGGTGCCACAACCACCGCCACAGCAGATGCAACAGGGATTGCCGCCGGGATTGTCACCTGAAGCACCGCCCGCCGCGTCGCCTGCGCCTAAAGGGAAGCCGGCGCCGCCAAAAGGGAAGAAATAGCCAAATCGGTACGCACGCCTCCGGCGTGGCTGTCGAAGTAGATCTGCAGCACGCCAGAGGCGTGCGTACCGAAACATCCCATGCAATTCGGTGATTATCGCGTCGAAGTAATTCCTGACTGTGAGTTCCGGCTCGACGGTGGCGCGATGTTCGGCGTGGTGCCGCGCAACTTGTGGTCAAAGCCCTGTCCGCCAGACGATCAGAACCGCATTCGCATGAACATGAATTGCTTGTTTATCGAAGCGGGCAATGAACGGATTCTGATCGACACGGGCATTGGCGACAAATGGAACGAGAAGCATCGCGCGATTTACGGCATCGAAAGAGTTCGTTCTTTGGGAGAATCGTTGAAAGCGATCGCTGGGGTGTCGCTGTCAGACATAACGATTGTAATCAACACGCATCTTCACTTTGATCATGCCGGTGGAAACACGGTCTTTGATGAATCGGGTAAAGCCGTGCCGTCATTTCCCTACGCGCGCTACTTTATCTCGCGGGCTGAATGCGAACACGCAGAAGCCCCGACCGACCGCGATCGCGCAAGTTATTTCGCTGAGAATTGGCAGCCTCTGCGAGAGTCTGGCCAACTTGAGCTGAAGGATACGGAGTATGAAGTTGTGCCGGGCCTGCGGATGGAAACGTATGCGGGCCATAATCGATCGATGCAGTGCGCCCGACTGGAGCGAGACGGCCAAACGCTTTTCGGCTTTGCTGATTTGGTGCCCACGCGCGCGCACGTCCCGTTTGCCTGGGTGATGGGATATGACCTCTACCCGGTCGAAACAGTCGAGGCG
>DATISD010000414.1:0-5330 GCA_035469005.1 Pyrinomonadaceae bacterium
ATTTCTTGTCAGGAGTTAACCGCAGAGGAAACGGAGGTATGCGCAGAGGAAAGCAGAGAGCTCTCTCCTTGCTCTCTGCGAACGCCTTGGCGTCCTCTGCGGTAAAGGTTTTTCTGCTGATCGCAACACTATGGCTGGCGGGCGCGACGTCGCGCGCCCAACAACCATCGCCGCAACCAATCCCGACAAAGACTGAGCCTGCTTTAAATGTGCCTTCGGTGGCCACCGATTATCGCGCCGATACGAAGCGGCCAATGCCTTCACTTAACCGCATTGGGGTGGACCTGACTGACCAGCAGCCGCTCACTTTGCGCGAAGCGATCACGCTGGCACTGCAAAACAACAAGGACATCGAAATTGCGCGCGACAATGTGAAAATTGCGGAATTCGATCTGTTGACCGCCCGCGGCTCGTATGATCCGAAGTTCAGCGCGCAAAGCTATTTCGAAAAGGTGAAGACACCGGCGACCAACGTTTTGAGTGGTGCTGCCAAGGTGGAAACCGACGATCTTACGGCGACTGCCCGGTTGGAAGGATTGGCCTCAAAGGGCGGCGGCAGTTATCACGTCGACTTCTCGTCGATCAGGCTGAGCAGCAACAGCACTTTCAACGTCCTGAATCCGTCATATCCGAGCGCGCTAACTTTTAGTTACGTGCAACCGTTAATACGGGGGTTGCGGTTTGATTTGCCGCGGCGACAGATTGAAGTGGCGAAGAAAAATCTGTCTTTGACCGACGCCCAATTCCGCCAGCGCGCGATCGAAGTGATTACTAGTGTGCAGCGTTCGTACTGGGATTTAGTCTTCGCTCTGCGCAACCTGCAAATCCAACGCGATTCGCTGGCTGATTCGCGCCAGCAGCTGGAGCACAATCGGCGCATGGTCGCTGAGGGCACGCTGGCTCCGATCGACGAGGTGGCGGCAGAGAATCAGGTCGCGACTTTTGAACAGGCAGAGTTCGCGGCACTCGAAGATGTCAATCGCGCCGAGAACAATCTGAAGAACCTGATCGCGGAGAATCAGCAGGCAAAGATATGGAGCCTGTCGTTGATCCCGACCGATCAAGTCGATCTTACTCTGCCACAGGTTTCGTTGCCTGATGCGATGAATGCGGCGATGCAGAATCGGCAGGAGCTGAAGCAGTCGGACCTCGCGCGCGAGATTAATCTGCTGGATCAAAAACTCTATCGTGATCTGTCGAAGCCGGAAATTGATTTGGTGGGAAGTTATGGCGTGGTCGGAAACGCCGGGACGCAGGTGACCACCACGAATCCACTGACAGCCAGCAACGACGCTGTTCGTGCCCGGGTAAATGAGTTGTCAGTATTATCAGGTTTGGAACCCCTGGCACCGCCGCCGACGATTACGCTCCCTCCCAATTATTTTGGTGGATACTGGCAATCGCTCTCAAACCTCGGCTCGAATCAGTTCAATAACTTTCGCGTTGGCGTGGCGATCAGCCTGCCCCTGCACAATCGTACGGCTGAGGGCCAGCTTGGGCATTCGCTGGTCGAAGGCAAACGCATCCAGACGCAGCGCGAACAACTCGAGCAATTAATCCAGGTCGAAGTGCGCAACGCTCTGCAGTCGCTCAGCACGTCCGAAGCGCGCCTGCGTTCAGCCGCGATAGCTCGTTCAACCGCCGAGCAGCAATATGAAAGCGAAAAGCGAAAGCTGGATGCGGGCCAATCGACGGTCTTCCTGGTACTTGAACGACAGACTGCCCTGACAGTCGCACGTGGTAACGAGCTAAAGGCACAGACGGATTTGAACAAGGCAATTGCGGAACTTCAGCGAGCAACAGGTAACTCGCTGACAGCAAATAATGTGACGGTAACGGTGCGCTAGTTTTTGGCATCATGCAGGCGCCCCGCCTGGTTCCAAAACTGAGCCCGCGCCGTCGAAACTCTGGTTGGGTAAAGGATGCCACAGAAGAGACTCTCCAAAGCAATTGGCATTCTCGCGATAGTCTTAATCTTGGTCGCCGCCGTTTTTCTCGCGTGGTGGTTTCTGATCCGCCAACCTCCGGTCCCGAACAACGTCATCACACTCAGCGGCCGAATTGAAGGCGATGATTCAGTCATCGCCGCAAAGACCTCCGGCCGCATCCGCGACATTCGCGTGCGTGAAGGTGACGCAGTAAAGGCCGGAGATGTAATCGCGATCCTTGACGAAGAACAGGCTGCGGCCCGAGAGCAGCAGGCAAAGTCCGCAACGCAGGAGGCGGACACCCGCGTAACTCACGCGCAGCAACAAATCGAAGTTCTGAACGAGCAGCTCAGGCAAGCGCGCCTCACCGTTGAGCAGGCGAGGCTCGATGCCCAGGGACGCGTGCATCAGGCTGAAGCCCAGGTTGCGACCGCCGAAGCGAATCTCTCTCAAGCGCAAGCCGGGTATGAACAGGCACGTTACGATGCCGAAAGATTTACGCGGCTGGCAAAGTCTGGAGACGTGTCTGATCGCCAACGCGAACAGGCGCGCACCACCGCCGAAGCTCAGGCAGCGTTGGTTGAATCAACGAAAAAACAGGTCGCCGCCGCGCGGGGAGCGCTGACCGCGGCGCGGGCCAATCTTCAGAACCCCGCGATTAGATCATCACAAGCCAGCGCTGTTCAAAAACAGATTACGCAGGCCCAGTCTGATGTGAACGCCGCCAATGCAGATGCTGAACGGGCGCGCGCACAACTGAAAGAAGCCCAGGCCAATCGAAACGATCTGAACATCATCGCGCCGTTTGACGGCACCATCGCGACGCGTACCGCTGAGCCGGGCGAGGTGGTCAGTCCCGGTACTCCGATAGTGACGATGCTCGATCTCAGCAAGGTCTATTTGCGCGGCTTTGTCCCTGAGGGTGACATCGGCCGCGTGAAGCTGGGCCAGACCGCGCGAGTGTATCTGGATTCCGATCCCAGGCATCCCATTGAGGCAGTCGTCTCACGCATCGACCCTGAAGCTTCATTCACGCCTGAGAATACTTATTTTCGCGACGACCGGGTGAAACAGGTTGTCGGGATAAAACTCTTAATCAACGCTCCCACCGGAGCCGCGAAGCCGGGAATGCCAGCCGATGGCGAAATCCTGGTCGCCGGCAACACCTGGCCCAGGGACACCGGGAGACGATGAGCGCTGTAAAGCAGACTGTCTAGTCTGCTTCACCTTTAGGACGGCCAGAGCCTCGCAGACTGGACAGTCTGCGATACATCATCATGGAACCTCGCGATCGACTTTTTGTGCAGAGTGCTTCGGAGCATACCTTCGCTTCCGGCGAGATGGTTCAGCAGCCAATTGGGGGGCCAACGATCACAGGTTCCGAGTCTGCCATTCAAATTCGCAATCTGAAAAAGAGCTATGGCCCAATCGAAGCCGTGCGGGGTATCGACCTCGACATTCGCTCAGGCGAGATCTTTGGCCTCATCGGTCCGGACGGCGCCGGCAAGACTTCAGTATTTCAGATTCTTGGCGGCGTGATGCAGGCAACCTCAGGCGAAGCAACGATGATGGGCCGTCCGGCGCGCGCGGCTCGCTCTTACGTTGGTTATCTTACGCAGGTCTTTAGTCTCTATCACGACCTTACGGTCGCTGAGAATCTGCGTTACATGGGTGAGTTGCGCCGGCTGCCTGACGAGGAAATCGAACGTCGCGGGCGGCGCTATTTGGAAATGTTCGGGATGGATCGGTTTACGGATCGACTGGCGGGGAGACTGAGCGGAGGCATGAAACAGAAGCTCTCGCTGGCTTGCGCGCTAATCATCGAGCCGAAGATTTTACTGCTCGATGAACCAACTACGGGCGTTGATCCGGTTTCGCGCCGGGAGTTTTGGGATGCGTTGACAGAGCTTTCGGCTCACGGGATCACGATCGTAATCGCCACGCCGTACCTGGATGAAGCCGAGCGCTGCACGCGCGTCGCGTTGATGCATGAAGGACGCATCCATCAAACCGGTTCGCCGCGAGAACTGCGCGATCATACCGGCCTGCAAAGACTGGTCGTGCGCACTTCCCATCTGGGCCGGGCGGAAGATCTGTTGGATGAAACCGAAGGAATAGACGACGCGCAGAGGTTTGGCGATCACCTCGACGTCATGGTCGAAGACGCGAGTAAAGGCGAACAGCTGACTCGCGAAACTCTGAGTCAGGCCGGCATCGAGATCGAAGGGATCGAAGTGGCGCCGCCAACTCTGGAAAATACGTTTGTCGCGCTTTTGCGTCATATCGAGGACGAAATCAGAGCTTCGCCGTTTCCCGTCAGGCTCAACTTTCAGGAACGTTCTTCTGATGCGATCGCCATTGGCGCGCGCGACCTGTCAAAGACCTTCGGTAATTTTGAAGCCGTCAAACACCTCAATCTCGAAGTTAAGTACGGCGAGATTTATGGCTTACTCGGGGCCAACGGCGCGGGCAAGACCACTACGATCAAAATGCTCTGCGGCCTGCTCGAAGCCAGCGGTGGCGAGGCAGAGTTAGCCGGCGAAACAGGATCGTTGCGATCTGAGTTCGTGCGTCAGCGCGTCGGCTACATGTCGCAAAAGTTTTCTTTATATGATGACCTGACAATCGACGAGAATCTCGAGTTCTTTGCGGGTGTTTACAAAGTCCCATTTGAGGAACGCGCCGAAAAGAAACGCTGGGTGCTTTCGTTTTCCGGGCTCCAGGGCCGCGGCGATCAGATGACCGGGAGCTTGCCTGGCGGCTGGAAGCAACGCGTCGCTTTCGGGGCGGCAGTCATGCACGAGCCGAGCGTGCTTTTTCTCGATGAACCAACATCGGGCGTGGACCCGTTGGCCCGGCGCGCCTTCTGGAAAATGATCAATGCCTTTGCTGATCGGGGGATGGCCATCCTGGTGACGACGCATTACCTGGAAGAGGCTGAACAATGCAATCGCCTTGGGTTTATGGTAGCGGGCGAATTGGTGGCCCAGGGCACGCCCTTAGGTTTGAAAGCCCAGCAGACCGGGCATCTTCTGGAAATCAACACCGATGCTCCGCAGCGCGCCAACAACCTGCTCAAGGAAGAGATGGAGCGCTGGCGCGTTTCGTTGTTTGGAGATCGCTTGCACGTCGTCGTCGATGAAGATGCCGCGACGGGAATACGCAACATCACCGATCGGTTAAAAAGCGAAGGGATCAACGTTAATCGAGCCCGGGAACAATCCTATTCGCTCGAGGACGTCTTTATCGCAGTGGTCGAGAAATTGCGGAAGGAAGGGAAGAGCGTGGAGGAATGAGAAGGTCCGAAGGACCGTCAGTAAATAGCCCCGGCCGTGAGGCCGTGGATAGTCGAGGACAAACAATCGTCGAGCGCCGAAGGTGCGGCGTTAAATCGCATATTAC
>DATISD010000415.1:0-1580 GCA_035469005.1 Pyrinomonadaceae bacterium
CCTTGTTGTCCTTTATTCCGCTCGCTATCGCTCGCGGTTCTGTAACGCCGCTCATGCACTTGGCCAGACGTAAACTGTTTTGAGGCAAAGCACTCTGGTTCTACAAATATTCCGCGCCTACGGCGCTTGTTGCACCGCCGATTAAGCGTCTTATTGACTTTGCTCCTCCCCGATGTAAGGAAAAACATGCGACTCCGACTATTAGGCATGAACACGGAGTTGTTCGAGGAACGAGGAAAGATCATGCGACGCAGGTTACGAATCAGAAAGAGACTTCAGCGCAGCCGATTGAACGCGCGGAAGAGATTTGCCAAAAAAGGTCGCGGCGCCAGCAAAAAAGACACATACATCTTATGTCTGATCGGCGCCGCCTTAACCGATCCGTTTCCGGGATAAAGGAAGCGTCGCCCCAAACAAAACTTCAATAAGGAGTCGCGCGAGTTCGCGAGACGAAGAAGATGGAACTGTCGAGTTCTGACAATACAAGTGTGTTCGATAGCCTGCGGCAGCGAATGATGATGCAGGACGCCTGGCGATTCAGTAGTCCGGGCGCCAGGGCGAATCGGTGGAGCGATCGGATGATCGAAGCGCTAAGACAACATTGGCCTGAATACCTGATGGAGGCGGCCGAGTTGGGACTATTCATGATCTCGGCGTGCGCGTTCACGGTGCTCTTGTATCACCCGGCTTCGGTTGTTGCGCAAACTATTCACGGCGACGTTTTGCGAAGAGTGCTGATGGGAACCGCGATGGGTTCGACTGCGATTGCCATCATCTTTTCACCGCTCGGCAAAAGATCCGGCGGCCACTTTAATCCTTCAGTAACTTTGACATTTTTTCGGCTGGGCAAAATCGAAGCCTGGGACGCCACCTTCTACGCGCTGTTTCAATTTGCCGGAGCAGTGGCGGGAGTGCTGATCGCTTCCTTAATTCTCGGCAGTCTGGTCGCGCATGAGTCGGTGAATTACGCGGCAACAATTCCGGGACCTGCTGGAGTGATGGCAGCTTTTGCGGCGGAACTCACAATTACCTTCATCCTGATGACCGTGATTTTGAATGTTTCAAATATAAGGCGGCTCAGCCGCTGGACTGGATTGTTCGCGGGCGCGTTGGTCGCGACATATATCAGCATCGAGTCACCAATCTCAGGCATGAGCATGAATCCGGCGCGCACTTTTGGTTCAGCGTTTGGCGCGCACCTTTGGACATCGCTCTGGATTTATTTCACGGCGCCGCCGATAGGAATGCTTTTGGCCGCAGAAGTTTATCAACGGATTAAGGCGGATCGCGCAGTTGCTTGCGCGAAGCTCCATCACCACAACAACCAGCGTTGCATCTTCAAGTGCAACTTTGAAGCTAACTGACAGCGGTTAGCCATAGAGACGCGGAGACGACGAGGCAGAACGGACAATGCGAAGCAAAACACTAAAAAGGACGCAGTCGCTGATTGTCACGATATCACTTCAGTCTCCGGTTCTCTGTGGCTGACTGCGCCCGGTCCGGTCGCGCTGACGCCAAGTGAAGTTAACGTCGAAGTCGTGCGTAACGACCCGGCAATGAGCGAGGTCGTCGGACCAAAT